>NZ_JBICKE010000145.1:0-348 GCF_043103865.1 Pseudomonas sp. yb_5 | reverse complement strand
CAGTCGTTCACGTCCTTTACTGACGACCTGCTCAAGATGGCTAACTGGCTTGAAAGCCTGGGGATCAAGGTCGTTGCCATGGAATCCACGGGAGTTTATTGGATTCCAATTTACGAGATTCTCAGCGAGCGCGGTTTTGAGGTTTATCTCGTCAATGCCAGAGCAACTCGACAAATCACGGGCCGTAAATCAGATGTGCTGGATTGCCAGTGGATTTGGCAGCTGATGACTCATGGACTGCTCAGAGGCGCATTCCGCCCCGATGATCTGACCTGCTGCGTCCGGTCATTGGTCAGGCAGCGTGCTTCCAAAGTGAAAGACCAGGCGCAGACGCTGAACCGGATGCAA
>NZ_JBICKE010000144.1:0-411 GCF_043103865.1 Pseudomonas sp. yb_5 | reverse complement strand
AAAATTCGGATATGTGATAGATATAGACTGAACACCAGTTTCACTGCTGGTGGATCAGGCTAAGGTAAAATTTGTGAGTTCTGCTCGAAAGAGCAACGTACGAATTTTCGGCGAATGTCGTCTTCACAGTATAACCAGATTGCTTGGGGTTATATGGTCAAGTGAAGAAGCGCATACGGTGGATGCCTTGGCAGTCAGAGGCGATGAAAGACGTGGTAGCCTGCGATAAGCTTTGGGGAGTCGGCAAACAGACTGTGATCCAGAGATCTCTGAATGGGGGAACCCACTCAGCATAAGCTGAGTATCTTGTACTGAATACATAGGTGCAAGAGGCGAACCAGGGGAACTGAAACATCTAAGTACCCTGAGGAAAAGAAATCAACCGAGATTCCCTTAGTAGTGGCGAGCGAA
>NZ_JBICKE010000143.1:0-97556 GCF_043103865.1 Pseudomonas sp. yb_5 | reverse complement strand
GGCAGCAACGGTGAAAGGCGGGTGAAATTGGCCAGCAGGCCCGGCCCTTTCGCGGGTAAACCCGCTCCTACGGCCTCTGCCGAACCACCGTTGCGTGTCCCGCCCGCGATAGGGCCATCGAGGTCAAACCATCAACCCGCCCTGGGCAAATCCGCCAGCACCGCTTCGATCTCGCCCAGCACTGCCGGATCATCCAGGGTCGAAGGCGGCACATAATCCTGCCCATCGGCAATCTTGCGCAGCACCGCCCGCAGAATCTTGCCGGAACGGGTCTTGGGCAGGCGCTTCACCAGCCGTACCCGGTTGAAACAGGCCAGCGGGCCGATTTCCTCGCGCACGCTGCCCACCAGCTCCACCAGCAACTGCGCTTCGGCAATGCCCTCGCCATCCTTGAGTACCACCAGCGCCAGCGGTACCTGGCCCTTGATCTCGTCATGTACGCCGATCACCGCGCACTCCGCGACCGCCGGGTGGCGGGCGACCAGGTCTTCCATTTCGCCGGTGGACAAGCGATGACCGGAAACGTTGATCACATCATCGGTGCGCCCCATGATGTAGACGAAACCATCATCATCCAGATAGCCGCCATCGCCCGTGTGGTAGTACCCCGGATACGTGCGCAGATAGGCCTGCAGGTAGCGCTCGTGATCCCCCCACAGCGTCTGACTGCAACCGGGTGGCAATGGCAGGGCAATCACGATCGAACCCTGATGGTTGGCCCCGAGCATGTGGCCTTCGTCATCCAGCACGCGAACGTTGTAGCCAGGCACCGCCCGGTTGCTCGACCCTGGCTTCGCCGCGCTGCCCTCCAGCCCGACGCAAGGCGCGGTGACCGGCCAGCCGGTCTCGGTCTGCCACCAGTGGTCGTGCACCGGCTTGCCACTCACCCGCTCCAGCCATTCATGGGTGCTGGAATCCAGCTTTTCCCCCGCCAGAAACAGTTGCCGCAGCGAGCTGAGGTCATGCTTGCGGATCAGTTCGCCCTCCGGGTCTTCCTTGCGGATGGCGCGCATGGCCGTCGGCGCACAGAACAGCGCGTTGACCTGATACTGCTCCACCACTCGCCAATAGGCCGAAGCATCCGGGGTGCGGATCGGCTTGCCTTCGTAGAACACCGTGGTACAGCCGCTCATCAACGGCCCATAGACGATCAGTGAATGGCCGACCACCCAACCGACGTCGGAAATGCCCCACCACACATCGCCGGCCTGCATGCCATAGATATGGCGCATGGCATAACACAGCGCCACGGCATTGCCGCCGTTTTCCCGGACGATACCCTTGGGCTTACCGGTGGTACCTGAGGTGTACATGATGTATAGCGGGTCGCCGGCATCCAGCTCCACAGGCGCCACCGGCTCGGCACAGGCCAAGGCCGCCTGCCAGTCCAGGTCGCGGCCTGGCAGCAGTTCAGCATGCGCTTGCGGCCGCTGCAGCACCAGCACATTGCGCGGCTGGTGCCGGGCCAGTTGCAAGGCGCGGTCAACCAGCGGCTTGTATGCAATGACCCGGTCGAACTCCAGCCCGCACGATGCCGTCAGCAACAAACTGGGCCGGGCGTCATCGATGCGCAGGGCCAACTCGTTGGCGGCGAAACCACCGAACACGACCGAATGCACCGCGCCGATCCGCGCGCAGGCCAGCATCGCCATGGCCGCTTGCGGCACCATGGGCATGTAGATGATCACCCCATCGCCCTTGTTCACCCCCAACTGGCGCAGCAAACCGGCCAGGCGCGCGACCTCATCACGCAACTGGTTGTAGGTGTAAGTCTGCTGCACGCCGGTCACTGGCGAATCGTAGATCAACGCCAACTGCTCGCCCCGGCCCTGCTCGATCTGGTGATCGAGGGCCAGGTAACAGCTGTTGAGACGGCCATCAGCGAACCAGCGGTGGGTCCCGTCAGCGTTGTCTTGCAGGGTCAGGGCAGGCTTGCGGTGCCAGGCCAGGTGTGCGGCCTGTTCCGCCCAGAAAGCGGCAGGGTCGGAAATGGAATGGGCGTAGCTGTGCTGGTAGCTCATATCGTCAGAAACCCGGTACTTGTTGTTATTGAAGGGCGAAACTTGAGTATGGACCGCTACACCCACCCTGCCATGGGACTAAAGTCACAACCGACCTGCAAATTTGCAGACAACGCAATAACGCCCCATAACGGTGCAAAGCCTCTAGAATAGGCCCCCCCACAAACACCGAGCAGCCCATGGACATCGATCAGGCCCGTACCTTCCTGGAAATTGTGCGTTGCGGCAGCCTGGTCGCCGCAGCCGAACGCCTGTTCGTGTCACAAACCGCGATCACCGCGCGCGTGCAGCGCCTGGAGCAGCAACTGGGTTGCCAGCTGTTCGTGCGTAGCCGCAGCGGCGCCAGCCTGACCAGCAATGGTGAAGCGTTCGTCAGTTATGCCAACCAGCTGGTGCAAACCTGGGAAGCCGCGCGCCGCGACCTGCCGCTGCCTGAAGGTTGCCAGCAGGTGCTGCATGTGGGCGGTGAGGTGAGCCTGGGCAATCCGATGATGCTCGACTGGGTAAGTGCCCTGCACCGTGAACTGCCCAGCCATGCCATCCGCAGCGAGGTCAGCGATGGTGAGTCGCTGCTGCGCAAAGTCGAGATGGGCCTGCTGGACGCCGCGCTGGTCTACCAGCCGGCCTACGGCCCAGGCCTGCAGGTGGAACAGTTGATGGAGGAGAAGCTGATTCGCGTGCGCCGGGTCGAGCGGCCCGAGCCATACATCTACATCGACTGGGGCGAGGCCTTCCGCCGCCAGCATGATGCGGCCCTGCCCGACTGTGCGCGCCCGGCGCTAAGCTTCAACCTTGGCCCGTTGGCCCTGCAGTTCATACTCGACCAAGGTGGCAGTGGCTACTTCCGCACGCGGGTGGTGCAAGCCTATCTGGACAGCGGCGTGTTCGAGCGGGTGCCACAGGCACCGGAGTTCACCTACCCGACCTTCCTGGTGTACCCACGCAAACGCGACAGCGAAGCCCTGCAACAGGCCTTCGCCATCCTGCGCCGGCTGGTAGCTACCGGCGCCAGCGACTGGTCACAACGCTGGGACCCGGTTATCTGAAGTCTCAGTCTTGCTGAGCAACTGACGCTTGAGGCCGGCGATCAGGTCGGTCTGGGTGATCACCCCCACCAGCTTGTCAGCATCAAGCACCGGCAAGCAGTGCAGGCCTTGTTCGCACAACAAGGGCAGCAGGCGTTCCAGCGGGTGCTGGCTGCTGACACTGACAACCCGCGTACTCATCACTTGCGCCATGCGCACCGCCTTGCGGCCGAACAGGCCGCGCCAGCTGAAACGCCCACGCTGCATCGCCGGGCCAATCAGGTCGCCGAGGCTGACGATGCCCACAAGCTTGCCGTGCTGCAGGACAGGCAGGGTCTTCAGGTGATGGCTGGCGAGCATTTTCCAGGCCTGCTCCAGCGTGGTATCAGGCGTGGCGAACTGCACATCGCGGGACATCACCGAGGCCGCGGTGATACCACCAAGGCTTCGCTGCAGGGCGTGCTGCTCGGTGGCGAGGATGATGCGCTCCAGCTCGTCACGGGTGACGTCGACGAACTCGCCCAACTCTTCCAGGGCCTGGTCCAGGTCTTCACTGCGGATGCCGACCCGCTCGCCGGGCAGCGGGTCATGGGTGTGGTGCAGGTCTTTGCGTGGCACCGCGCCTTTCGGGTAGCGCACACCCGTCAAACGGTTGTAGGCGATTGCCACGGTCACCAGGATCAGCGCATTGAGCAGCACCGGCTCCAGCAGGTGATCGCCCATGGCGGTCAACCCCGGGTCGGCCAGCACCGCGCTCACTGCCACACCACCACCCGGCGGGTGCAGGCAGCGCAACAGGCACATGACCAGGATCGAGATGCCGAGCGCCGCAGCAGCCACCCACAGCTCGGGGCCGAAGCCTTCGCGCATGGCCAGCCCCACTGCACCCGCCAGGGCGTAGCTGCCCAACACCGGCCAAGGTTGGGCCAAGGGGCCGGAATGCACCGCAAACACCAGTACTGCCGAGGCAGCCAGCGGGCCGAGCAAGTGCAGGGCGATGCTGGGGCCATAGGCCAGGCTGGTCAGCCAGCCCGCGAGGAACAGGCCAAGCAGCGCACCGATACCGGCACGCAACCATTCTTTTGGGGGGATGTTGAGGGGGGCCGGCAACAGCCGCTGCAGACGACTTTCGGAACGCGAGGCAGACATTTGGGCAATCGGGATCTTTGGTTTTTCTGTTCAAAAAGAAAGCCCAGCCGAGTTGGCCTGGGCCTCGTATTGCGCATGCAATATCACAAGGGGCTCCGTCCGTGGAGAGATGGAAACCGCAGGGTTTCGTGGGGAGGATTTTGCCGGGTGGGGGGAATTTGGGCTAATTCAAAAAACTGCGGCTGTACTGCAATTTTTTTGTAGTACTGATAGGGCCAAAGGGGATTGCGTAGACCTGTGGGAGCGGCCTTGTGTTGCGATGCGGCCCCGGCATTAACGAGCCTTGCGCGGCAGGTCGATGCTCACCCGCAGGCCGCCCAGCGGGCTTTCCAGCAAGGTCAGGCGCCCTTCCCAGGCATCAACGATATCGCGCACGATACCCAACCCCAGCCCATGCCCAGTCACCTGCTCGTCCAGCCGTGAACCTCGCTCAAGCACCTGCTGCCGCTGGTCTTGCGCAATACCCGGGCCATCGTCATCGACCCACAGCCGGTAGCCCTCGGCGTTCGAGGCGATACCCACGCGCACCTCGCTGTCAGCCCACTTGCAGGCGTTGTCCAGCAGATTACCCAACAGTTCCAGAACGTCCTCGCGGTCCCATGGCAACAACAGCCCGGGCGGCACATCACTTGCCAACAGCACGCCCTCGCCATGAATCATGCCCAAGGTCCCGAGCAACCCCGGCAGTTCGGCATCACAATCGAACTGCGCGCCCGGCAGCGCATCCCCTGCCAGGCGTGCACGGTTCAGTTCGCGCGCCAGGCGCTCCTGAATCTGCTGCAACTGCTCGCGCATTTGCGCGCGTACCTCCGGCAGCCCCTGCAGACGTTCACTGGAAGCCAGGCTCAGCAGCACCGCCAGCGGCGTCTTCAGCGCATGGCCGAGGTTACCAAGGGCGTTGCGTGAGCGGCGCAGGCTGTCTTCGGTATGGCTAAGCAAGTGGTTGATCTGCCCCACCAGCGGCACCAACTCGCTGGGCACCTCGGCATCCAGCTGCGAGCGCTGCCCCTGCTGCAGTTGGGCGATCTGCTGGCGTGCCCGCTCCAGCGGCCGCAACGAGCGGGTAACTGTGATGCGCTGCAGCACCAGAATCAGGATCAGCGCCACCAGGCCCATGCCCAGGCCGATCTGCTGCAAGCGTCGGAAACCCTCGCGCACCGGTGAATAGTCCTGAGCCACACTGATCGAAATGTCCTGGCCCAGGCGCCGGTAGTCGGCACGCAGGGCCAGCAGTTGCTGGCCTTCCGGGCCGAGTTCATGGCTATCGGAAAGCCCGGGCGCTGCGGGCTTGGGCATGTCCAGGTCCCACAGCGAACGAGACCTCCAGGTACCCTGGTCGAAATCGATGCGGAAGTAGTAACCGGAGAACGGCCGCTGATAGGCAGCCGAGATGCGCCGCTCATCCAGCTGCAGGCCGGAAGGCCCACGCACCAATGCCACCAGAAGGTTCTCGCTTTCCTTGCGCAGGCCGTTTTCCAGATAACGTTGCAGGCCGGCCTCGAACAGCCACAGCGTCAGTTGCGCCAGCACCACGCCGACTACCACCAGTACCGCCACCAGGCCCAGGCTCAGGCGCGCCTGGATCGACTTCACTCGCCACTCCCGGCATAGATGTAGCCTTGCCCGCGACGGGTTTCGATCACACTGCGGCCCAGCTTGCGGCGCAAATGGTTGACGTGGACCTCAAGCACGTTCGAGTCGCGCTCGGTTTCACCGTCGTAGAGGTGCTCGGCCAGGTGGCTTTTGGACAGGATCTGCTGCGGGTGCAGCATGAAGTAGCGCAGCAGGCGGAACTCGGCGGCGGTCAGTTGCACATCCACCCCGTCGCGGCTCACGCACTGACGGCTTTCGTCAAGGTGCAGGCCGGCCGCTTCCAGCTTAGGCTGGTTGGCCAGGCCACGGGCGCGGCGCAACAAGGCCTGGATGCGCAGTTGCAGCTCTTCGGGGTGGAAGGGCTTGCTCAGATAATCGTCAGCCCCGGCCTTCAGCCCTTCGATGCGCTCGGCCCAGGAGCCGCGGGCGGTGAGGATCAATACCGGTGTGGCCAGCCCAGCGGCGCGCCACTGGGCCAGCACGTCCAGGCCGGGCAAGCCGGGCAGGCCGAGGTCCAGGATGATCAGGTCGTACGGCTCGCTTTGCCCCTGGTAAACCGCGTCTCGGCCGTCAGCCAGCCAGTCCACGGCATAGCCCTGGCGCTGCAGGCCGGCGGTCAGTTCATCGGCCAACGGTACGTTGTCCTCGACAAGCAACAGGCGCATTCAGTCATCTTCCTCGTCTTTGAGCAGGGCGCCGGTGCTGGCATCGAGCTTGATCTCGCGCACCACACCTTCAGTCGTCAGCAACTCGACTTCATATTCGTAGCGATCATCGTCTTCTTCCAGCTCGGCTTCCAGCAGACGCGCCCCGGGGTGACGCCCCAGGGCGGTCTCGAGCAGCTGTTCGAGCGGCAGAATGACGCCCTTCTGACGGAGCTTCAGGGCTTCATCCTGGTCCAGGTCGCGGGCCACAGCCAGGGAGCAGACGGCCAGCAGCGAGAGTGCCAGGTAACGTGCCGGCCGGGATACATGGATCATCAGCTGTCTCGTTCGTCCTTGAGCACCTCACCGGTCTTGGCATCCATGTCGACGTCCCATTCGACGTTCTGCGCATCACGCAGCTCGACCTTGTAGATGTAGCGGCCGTACTCGTCTTCAAGTTCCGAGTCAGTGACGGTGGCGCCTGGGTGCTTGGCCACGGCAGCGGCCTTGAGCTCGTCCAGCGACTTGATGGTCTTGGCGTTGACCAGTTTGACCACTTCGTCAGGCTGAACGTCCTTGGCGAAGGCAGCATTGGCGCCCAGGGCAAGGGCAGCGGCGGTGATCAGGGCAGTCATGGTTTTCATCGTTCTTCTCTCCTGAGAACTGTACAAGTTGTCTACGGGGTTAAGATTAACCACCGGTCCTTAATTCAACCTGAAAGCAACTGGCGGCATGATAGCGCAGTTACGATGCCAACCAGACTCGCCCCCCTGCAAGGGGCGGCCTTGTGCTGCGAAGGGCCAATACAGGCACCTACAGTTATGTTATCTGTAACCGCCCCTTCGCAGCACAAGACTGCTCCTATGCCCAAGAGACCCGCCATGAGCGCCATCCACATCAAATACCCCGCCCTCACCTTCAAGGCCGGCCGGCGCGCCTTGCGACACATCCGCGAGCGCGGCCTGCAGGCGGCCGATGTCGGGGTATTGCCGGGCGCGGCGGGTGGGCCGAAGCCGCTGGGCATCCAGGGCCTGGACCTGGCGCTGTTCGGCGAGTGGCTACCCTCGGCACCCCGTCAGCGTGCCCTGATCGGCGCATCGATCGGTGCCTGGCGCTTCGCCAGCGCCTGCCTCGAGGACCCGGTCGCAGGCATCCGCCGTCTTGGCGAGCTGTACACCGAGCAGGATTTCGCCAAGGGCGTCACTCCGGCCGAAATCAGCCGCAGTTGCCAACGCATGCTCGATGACCTGCTGGAGGGCCGCGACGGCCAGCTGCTGGCCAACCCGCACTACCGCCTGAACATCCTGGTGGTGAAAAGCCATGGCCAGCTCGCTCACGACCATCGCGGCCGCCTGGGGCTGGGCCTGGGCTCGGTGGTTGCCAGTAACCTTTTGGGCCGTTCGCGCCTGGCCCGCCACTTCGAGCGCATCATTCTGCACGATGGGCGCGCCGCGCCTCCGCTCGACACGCTGACCGACTTCCCCTCACGCTACCTGCCGCTGGACCTGGCCAACCTGCGCCATGCCCTGCTCGCTTCCGGGTCGATACCGATGGTCATGCAGGGCGTGAAAGACATCCCCGGTGCCGGCGCCGGCACCTACCGCGACGGCGGCCTGCTCGACTACCACCTCGACCTGCCCTACCGCGGTGACGACCTGGTGCTGTACCCACACTTCACCGACAAGGTGGTCCCTGGCTGGTTCGACAAGGCCCTGCCCTGGCGCAAGGGCGATGCCACCCGCCTGCAAAACGTGCTGCTGATGACGCCTTCGCCGCAATACCTGGCCGCCCTGCCCTACGGCAAACTGCCCGACCGCAACGATTTCAAGCGCTTCATGGGCGATGCGCCAGGGCGCAAGCGCTATTGGTACAAGGCCATCGCCGAAAGCCAGCGCCTGGGTGATGAACTTCTGGAACTGACCGCCACCGGGCGGCTGCATGAACGCCTGCAAGCCTTGTAGCGGCCATGCTGGTAGACTGCGCGCATTATTGATTCACACAGAGTTATGACAGCGTGGAAATTTTCAAGGAATTCACATTCGAATCGGCCCACCGCCTGCCCCACGTCCCTGAAGGGCACAAATGCGGCCGTTTGCATGGCCACTCGTTCACGGTAGGCCTGCACCTGACCGGCCCGCTCGACCCGCACACGGGCTGGATCCGCGACTTCGCCGAGGTCAAGGCGATCTTCAAGCCGATCTATGATCAGCTGGACCACAACTACCTGAACGACATCCCCGGCCTGGAAAACCCCACCAGCGAAGTGATCGCCAAGTGGATCTGGGACCAGGTCAAGCCGCTGATGCCGGAGCTGTCCAAGGTTCGCATCCACGAAACCTGCACCAGCGGTTGCGAATACACCGGCGACTGATTCGCCCGGCTCACTGGCCCTGCGCGCTGCCCATGGCATCGCGCAGGAAGCCAGGGGCGATGTAGCGCTGGTAGTGCGCCTCTGAAAGCAGGAAGAACTCGCGATCGATCGCATCGCGCAATTGGGGCAGTTCCCAGTCACGGAACTCCGGCAGCAACGCCATGCCATAGGCCTCCAGGTCACGGATCATCCGCGCCCCGCGGGCAATCAGCTGGTAAGCCCAGCAATATTCCGACTGCTGCTCGACAAAGCGGATGGAGCGCTGCTCCAGTTGCTGGCGCAGCAGGCCTTTGTCGAACACCTCAAGCTTGGCCATCATCACCTGCACCAGCAGCTGCTCAAGGCGCAACCACACGGCGCGCTTTTGCGAGTCGTCGTAACCGTTCCAGTTGATCACTTCGTGGTGAAAACGCTTGCAACCACGGCACACCGTGTCCCCGTACACCGTGGAGCACAGGCCGACGCAAGGGGTTTTGATGGACTTGTTGGACATGAAAAACAACAGCTTGGCGATGGAATACAGGCCCATGTTAGCCCTTTGTCTAACCGGGGTCACTCGTTAAAGTCATGTACACCGCCTTACCTTCGGGCTTTTTTTACCGTAGAATCACCCGGCCTTTTCAAAGGCAACAATGTCCGTTGGAAGCTGTTTTCAAAGCGTCACGAGCACAGTTGATCCGGTAGAACGGCGTTGGCCCGGGCCATGCATCCCTCGCATGCCCGCGCCAGCCCTCATCAGCCCCCGTTCTGCAGGCGTAAAACTTTGAAAGCAGCTTCTGTAAGGATTCTTTGCGACCCTGGCTGGGCGGCCCACAAAGCCGCGGCAGCGCATGGGTGCATTGAATGCTGGATAAGCGTCCCGGACCCCCTTTAGGGACCACTGATGAGGGAAATAACTGTGCTTGAAGCCTACCGCAAACACATCGAAGAGCGCGCCGCCCTGGGTATCGTTCCCCAGCCGCTGAACGCCGAACAAACTGCAGGCCTGGTCGAGCTGCTGAAAAACCCGCCGGCCGGCGAAGAAGCCTTCCTCGTAGACCTGATCACCAACCGCGTACCGCCAGGGGTCGACGAAGCTGCCTACGTCAAGGCCGCTTTCCTCTCCGCTGTCGCCAAGGGCGAAGCCACGTCGCCACTGATCGACCGCAAGCACGCCACCGAACTGCTGGGCACCATGCAGGGCGGCTACAACATCGAAACGCTGGTCGCACTGCTGGATGACGCCGAACTGGGCGCCGTCGCGGCCGAACAGCTCAAGCACACCCTGCTGATGTTCGATGCTTTCCACGACGTGGCCGAAAAAGCCAAGGCCGGTAACGCTCACGCCAAAGCCGTCCTGGAATCCTGGGCTGCCGGCGAGTGGTTCACCTCGCGTCCGGCCATCGCCGACAAGTACACCCTGACCGTGTTCAAGGTGCCTGGCGAAACCAACACCGACGACCTGTCGCCTGCCCCGGACGCCTGGTCGCGCCCTGACATTCCGCTGCACGCCCTGGCCATGCTGAAAATGGCCCGCGACGGCATCGAACCGCAGCAGCCTGGTTCGGTCGGCCCGCTGGCCCAGATCGAAGCCGTCAAGGCCAAGGGCTTCCCGGTTGCCTATGTCGGCGACGTGGTCGGTACCGGTTCCTCGCGTAAGTCAGCTACCAACTCGGTACTGTGGTTCTTCGGCGACGACATCCCGTACGTGCCGAACAAGCGCGCCGGTGGCTTCTGCTTCGGCACCAAGATCGCCCCGATCTTCTACAACACCATGGAAGACGCCGGCGCCCTGCCGATCGAATTCGACTGCACCAACCTGGGCATGGGCGACGTCATCGACGTTTACCCATACAAAGGTGAAGTACGTCGTCACGACAGCGACGAACTGGTCACCACCTTCGAGCTGAAAACCGAAGTGCTGCTGGATGAAGTCCGCGCTGGCGGCCGTATCCCGCTGATCGTCGGCCGTGGCCTGACCGAAAAAGCCCGCGCCGAGCTGGGCCTGGGTGCTTCCGACCTGTTCAAGAAACCAGAGCAGCCTGCCGATTCCGGCAAGGGCTTCACCCTGGCGCAGAAAATGGTCGGCCGTGCCTGTGGCCTGCCAGAAGGCCAGGGCGTGCGCCCAGGCGCTTACTGCGAGCCCAAAATGACCACCGTCGGCTCCCAGGACACCACTGGCCCGATGACGCGCGACGAGCTGAAGGACCTGGCATGCCTGGGCTTCTCTGCTGACCTGGTCATGCAGTCGTTCTGCCACACCGCGGCCTATCCGAAGCCGATCGACGTCACCACCCACCACACCCTGCCAGACTTCATCCGCACCCGTGGCGGCGTGTCGCTGCGCCCGGGCGACGGCATCATCCACAGCTGGCTGAACCGCATGCTGATGCCTGACACCGTAGGTACCGGTGGCGACTCGCACACCCGCTTCCCGATCGGCATCTCGTTCCCGGCCGGTTCCGGCCTGGTGGCCTTCGCTGCCGCCACCGGCGTCATGCCGCTGGACATGCCAGAATCGATCCTGGTGCGCTTCAAGGGCAAACTGCAGCCAGGCATCACCCTGCGTGACCTGGTTCATGCCATCCCTTACTACGCCATCCAGCAAGGCCTGCTGACCGTTGAGAAGAAAGGCAAGAAAAACGCCTTCTCCGGCCGCATCCTGGAAATCGAAGGCCTGGACGAACTGACCGTCGAGCAAGCCTTCGAGCTGTCCGACGCCTCGGCCGAGCGTTCCGCTGCCGGTTGCACCATCAAGCTGCCGGAAAAGGCCATCGCCGAGTACCTGCAGTCCAACATCACCCTGCTGCGCTGGATGATCGGCGAAGGCTACGGCGATGCCCGCACCCTGGAGCGCCGCGCCCAGGCCATGGAAGCCTGGCTGGCCAAGCCTGAGCTGCTGTCGGCCGACGCCGATGCCGAATACGCCGAAATCATCGAAATCGACCTGGCCGACGTCAAAGAGCCTGTGCTCTGCGCGCCGAACGACCCGGACGATGCCCGCCTGCTGTCCTCGGTACAAGGCGAGAAGATCGACGAAGTGTTCATCGGTTCGTGCATGACCAACATCGGTCACTTCCGCGCTGCCGGCAAGCTGCTGGAGAAGGTCAAGGGTGGCATTCCGACCCGTCTGTGGCTGGCTCCGCCAACCAAGATGGACGCTCACCAGCTGACCGAAGAAGGCTACTACGGCATCTACGGCAAGGCCGGTGCTCGCATGGAAATGCCAGGCTGCTCGCTGTGCATGGGTAACCAGGCACGTGTGCAGACCGGCTCGACCGTGGTCTCCACCTCGACCCGTAACTTCCCGAACCGTCTGGGCGACGCGACCAACGTGTACCTGGCATCGGCCGAGCTGGCCGCTGTCGCTTCGATCATCGGCAAACTGCCGACCGTCGAAGAGTACATGCAGTATGCGAAAGACATCGACAGCATGGCTGCCGACGTTTACCGCTACCTGAGCTTCGACCAGATCGCCGAGTTCCGCGAAGCGGCAGCCAACGCCAAGATCCCGGTGGTCCAGGCGTAAGCTGAGTTACAGGTTGTAAGCAAAGCCCCGGCAGCGATGCCGGGGCTTTGTTGTTTTATGCGCAGGCAAGCTCATATCACAAACAAATCCACGAACCTGTGCACCGCCATGCCTTCCAGCTTCTGCTGGTCCTTGCACAGTTCGAAAATCTGCTGACACCGCTGCCGGGCAAAGCGGGTCGCCAGGTTGGCCCTGAACTTGGCCTCCAGCAACGGTATACCTTCCCCGCGCCGCCGACGATGCCCGATCGGGTATTCCACCACCACTTGCTCGGTGCTGCTGCCATCCTTGAAGAACACCTGCAGCGCGTTGGCGATCGAACGCTTGTCCGGCTCCAGGTACTCGCGACTGAAGCGCGGGTCTTCCACCACCTCCATCTTCTCGCGCAGGCGGTCGATACTTGGGTGGTTGGCATGGAAGGCGTCCTCATAATGCTCGGCCACCAGATTGCCAAAGATCAGCGGCACGGCCACCATGTACTGCAGACAATGGTCACGGTCGGCGGCATTGGCCAGCGGGCCGCTCTTGGAGATGATGCGGATCGCTGATTCCTGGGTGGTGATGACGATGCGGTCGACTTCATGCAGACGGTTACGCACAAGTGGATGCAGGGTTACTGCTGCCTCACAGGCGGTCTGGGCGTGGAACTCGGCAGGAAAACTGACCTTGAACAGCACGTTTTCCATCACATAGCTGCCCAACACCTGGGGCAGACGCAGCTCGTACTGCCCGGCGGGCTTGAGTGCCAGGTCTTTGTTGGTATGGCTGAACGAAACATCGTAGAACCCCCACTGCGAAGCCGTGAGCACGCCCGGCACGCCCATTTCCCCACGCAAGGCGATGTCAGCCAGTTGCACTCCTCGGCTGGAGGCGTCACCCGCGGCCCAGGACTTGCGCGAACCGGCGTTGGGCGCGTGGCGATAGGTACGAAGGGCCTGGCCGTCGACGAAGGCGTGGGACAAGGCCGAGAGCATCTGCTCACGATTGGCCCCCATCAACCTGGCGCACACGGCGGTCGAGGCGACCTTCACCAGAATCACATGATCGAGGCCGACGCGGTTGAAGGCGTTTTCCAGCGCCAGCACCCCCTGGATTTCATGCGCCATGACCATGGCCTCGAGCACATCACGCATCGGCAGTGGCTTTTCACCCGCGGCAAGACGCTTCTGTGACAGGTGATCAGCCACTGCCAGGATGCCGCCAAGGTTGTCCGAGGGATGAGCCCATTCGGCGGCCAGCCAGGTATCGTTGTAGTCCAGCCAGCGCACCGTGCAGCCAATGTCCCAGGCAGCCTTGACCGGATCGAGGCGATAGGAGGTGCCGGGGACGCGAGCACCATTTGGGACCAGCGTGCCTTCCACCTGAGGGCCAAGGAGCTTGGTGCACTCAGGGAAGCGCAAGGCAAGAAGGCCGCAACCGAGGGTGTCCATCAGGCAGTTGCGCGCGGTGTCCAGGGCCTCGAGGGATTCGACCCGATAGCCGAGGGCGTAATCGGCCAGGGTTTGTAGCACCCGGTCGTAGTCCGGGCGGTCGTTGAGGTCTACGTTGGCGCTCATATCCAGCTCCCTTCAGAATTGCCGGGGCTGCCGTGCAGCCCTTCGCGGGCTTGCCCGCTCCCACAGGTTGACCACAGCATTCAGAACCTGTGGTTACCCTGCGGGAGCGGGCAAGCCCGCGAAGGGCCGCCAAGCGGCCCCAACGAACTAAAGCCGAGCGCCGGTGGTGCGTTAGAAGCTGTCGCCAGGCACGCGAACCCAGCCCTCCATCAGCACGCGAGCACTGCGGCTCATGATTGCCTTGGTTACCGTCCACTCACCATTCACCTGGCGCGCCTCGGCCCCGACCCGCAGGGTGCCCGAAGGATGACCGAAACGCACAGCGCTGCGCTCGCCCCCGCCAGCGGCGAGGTTGACCAGCGTGCCCGGAATGGCCGCCGCAGTGCCAATTGCCACCGCAGCCGTACCCATCATGGCATGGTGTAGCTTGCCCATCGACAAGGCCCGCACCAGCAGGTCGATATCACCGGCCTGCACCGCCTTGCCACTGGACGCAGTGTAGGTGCTCGGCGGTGCGACGAACGCCACTTTCGGCGTGTGCTGACGCCCGGCAGCCTGGTCGACGTTGTCGATAAGCCCCATGCGCACGGCGCCATAGGCGCGGATGGTCTCGAAACGCAGCAACGCCTGCGGGTCGCCGTTGATGGCGTCCTGTAGTTCGCTACCGGTGTAGCCGATATCGGCAGCATTGACAAAAATGGTCGGGATACCGGCATTGATCAAGGTTGCCTTGAACGTGCCGACCCCCGGCACTTCCAGGTCATCGACCAGCTTGCCGGTGGGGAACATGGCACCGCCACCGCCGTCTTCATCGGCTGCAGGGTCGAGAAACTCCAGCTGCACCTCGGCCGCCGGGAAGGTGACCCCGTCCAGCTCGAAGTCGCCGGTTTCCTGCACTTCACCTTCAGTGATCGGGACGTGGGCGATGATGGTCTTGCCGATATTCGCCTGCCAGATACGCACCGTGGCGATACCGTTGCGCGGAATACGCGCCGGGTCGACCAGGCCGCTGCTGATGGCAAACGAACCGACCGCAGCGGACAGGTTGCCGCAGTTGCCACTCCAGTCGACGAAGGCCTTGTCGATGCTGACCTGGCCGAACAGGTAGTCGACATCGTGTTCGGGCTTGATGCTTTGCGACAGGATCACGGTCTTGCTGGTGCTCGACGTGGCGCCGCCCATGCCGTCGATCTGCTTGCCGTAAGGGTCGGGGCTACCGATTACCCGCAACAGCAGCGCATCGCGGGCGGGGCCTGGAATTTGCGCCTGCTCGGGCAGGTCTTGCAGGCGGAAGAACACGCCTTTGCTGGTGCCGCCGCGGATGTAGGTGGCGGGGATTTTGATCTGGGGTACATGTGCCATTTTCTTGGGCATCCTGATAGTCCGGTGAAATACCCTGGGGCTGCCTCGCAGCCCTTTCGCGACACAAGGCCGCTCCCACAGGTACTGCGCCGCCCGCTGAGGGAGCGGCCTTGTGTCGCGAAAGGGCCGCAAAGCGGCCCCCGATTCATGCTCAGGCGGTCGCTTCGAGGAAGTCCTGGGCAAAGCGCTGCAGCACCCCGCCCGCTTCGTAAATCGACACTTCCTCGGCGGTGTCCAGACGGCAGGTCACCGGTACTTCCAGGCGCTCGCCATTGGCACGGGTCACCACCAGGGTCAGGGTCGCCCGTGGCGTACGCGCACCCAGCACGTCATAGGTTTCGCTGCCATCCAGGTCCAGGGTCTTGCGGTCGGTGCCCGGCTTGAACTCCAGCGGCAGCACGCCCATGCCTACCAGGTTGGTGCGGTGAATGCGCTCGAAGCCTTCGGCGACAATTGCCTCGACACCCGCCAGACGCACGCCCTTGGCCGCCCAGTCACGGGACGAACCCTGGCCATAGTCGGCACCGGCGACAATGATCAGCGGCTGCTTGCGCTGCATGTAAGTCTCGATCGCCTCCCACATGCGGGTAACCTTGCCTTCCGGCTCGATACGCGCCAGCGAACCCTGCTTCACGCTGCCGTCGTCGTTGCGCACCATTTCGTTGAACAGTTTGGGGTTGGCGAAGGTGGCGCGCTGGGCCGTCAGGTGGTCACCCCGGTGAGTGGCGTAGGAGTTGAAGTCCTCTTCCGGCAGGCCCATTTTCGCGAGGTATTCACCGGCGGCACTGTCGAGCATGATGGCGTTGGACGGCGACAGGTGGTCGGTGGTGATGTTGTCCGGCAGCACCGCCAGCGGGCGCATGCCACGCAACGTACGCTCGCCGGCCAGGGCGCCTTCCCAGTAGGGAGGGCGGCGGATGTAGGTGCTCATCGGGCGCCAATCATACAGCGGCGCCACCTTCGGCCCACGGTCTTCCTCGATGGCGAACATCGGGATGTACACCTTGCGGAACTGCTCCGGCTTGACCGCTGCACGCACCACTGCATCGATCTCTTTATCACTGGGCCAGATATCCTTCAGGCGGATTTCCTTGCCATCGACCACGCCCAGCACATCCTTCTCGATGTCGAAGCGAATGGTACCGGCAATGGCATAGGCTACCACCAGCGGTGGCGAGGCGAGGAAGGCCTGCTTGGCATACGGGTGGATACGCCCGTCGAAGTTGCGGTTACCCGACAGCACGGCGGTGGCATACAGGTCGCGGTCGATGATTTCTTGCTGAATCACCGGGTCCAGGGCACCGGACATACCGTTGCAGGTGGTGCAGGCGAAGGCGACGATGCCGAAACCGAGTTGCTCCAACTCTTTCTCCAGGCCGGCTTCTTCCAGATACAGTTGCACGGCCTTGGAGCCGGGCGCCAGCGACGACTTCACCCACGGCTTGCGGGCCAGGCCCAGCCTGTTGGCATTGCGTGCAATCAGGCCTGCAGCAATCACGTTGCGCGGGTTGCTGGTGTTGGTGCAACTGGTGATGGCAGCGATGATCACCGCACCGTCAGGCATTTGCCCCGGCACCTCCTCCCAGTTGCCGGCAATGCCCTTGGCGGCCAGGTCGCTGGTGGCGACACGGGCGTGCGGGTTGGACGGGCCGGCCATGTTGCGCACCACGCTCGACAGGTCGAAGCTGAGGGTGCGTTCATAGACGGCAGCGCCCAGGCTGTCGGCCCACAGGCCGGTGGCCTTGGCGTAGGTTTCCACCAGTTTGACCTGCTGCTCTTCACGGCCGGTCAGGCGCAGATAGTCGATGGTCTGCTGGTCGATGGCGAACATCGCCGCAGTGGCGCCGTATTCCGGGGCCATGTTGGAAATGGTGGCGCGGTCGCCCAAGGTCAGGGCACGTGCACCCTCACCATGGAACTCCAGGTAGGCGCCGACCACTTTCTGCTTGCGCAGGAACTCGGTCAGGGCCAAGACCAGGTCGGTGGCAGTGATGTTCGGGGCCAGTTTGCCAGTCAGCTCGACGCCGACGATTTCCGGCAAGCGCATCCAGGAGGCGCGGCCGAGCATCACGTTCTCGGCTTCCAGACCGCCTACGCCGATGGCGATCACACCCAGTGCATCGACATGCGGCGTGTGGCTGTCGGTGCCGACGCAGGTGTCCGGGTAGGCGACGCCGTGGTCGCTGTGGACCACCGGTGACATCTTCTCCAGGTTGATCTGGTGCATGATGCCGTTGCCCGGCTGGATCACGTCGACGTTCTTGAACGCCTTCTTGGTCCAGTTGATGAAGTGGAAGCGGTCTTCGTTGCGGCGGTCTTCGATGGCGCGGTTCTTCTCGAAGGCCTGCGGGTCGTAACCACCGCACTCGACGGCCAGCGAATGGTCGACGATCAGCTGCACCGGCACCACCGGGTTGACCTGGGCCGGGTCGCCGCCTTTGTCGGCAATGGCGTCACGCAGGCCGGCAAGGTCGACCAGCGCAGTCTGGCCGAGGATGTCGTGGCACACCACGCGGGCCGGGAACCACGGGAAGTCGAGATCGCGCTTGCGCTCGATCAGCTGGCTCAGCGAGGCATCGAGCGTAGCAGGGTCGCAGCGGCGCACCAGGTTCTCGGCGAGCACGCGGGACGTGTAAGGCAAGCCGTCGTAGGCGCCGGGCTTGATCGCCTCGACCGCCGCGCGGGCATCGAAATAGTCCAGGTCGGTGCCTGGCAGGTGCTTGCGGTATGCAGTGTTCATCATGGAATCAGGCTCGGTCACAGGGTTCGGAAGGTTTCACCGTACCTGTACGAGCGGGCGTGCCCGCGAATGCGTCAGCAGGTGCACAGCGGTTGCAAGGCCGGGCGCATTCGCGGGCACGCCCGCTCCCACAAGGGAAACGGGCTGCCTCTCTGTAGCTATTCAGCGCTGCTCGATCGGCACGAACTGGCGCTGCTCGACGCCGACATACTCGGCGCTCGGGCGGATGATGCGGTTGTTGGCGCGCTGCTCGAAGACGTGCGCCGCCCAGCCGGTCAGCCGCGAGCAGACGAAGATCGGGGTGAACAGCTTGGTCGGAATGCCCATGAAGTGGTACGCCGAGGCATGGTAGAAGTCGGCATTGGGGAACAGGCGCTTCTGCTCCCACATGGTCTTGTCGATGGCTTCGGAAACCGGGTACAGCACCTTGTCACCCACTTCGTCAGCCAGCTGTTTCGACCAGCCCTTGATCACCTCGTTGCGCGGGTCGGACTCTTTGTAGATGGCATGGCCAAAGCCCATGATCTTGTCTTTGCGCTCGAGCATGCGCAGCAGCTCGGCGGTGGCTTCCTGCGGGCTCTGGAAGCGCTCGATCAGTTCCATCGCTGCCTCGTTGGCACCGCCGTGCAGCGGCCCACGCAGCGAGCCGATGGCTGCGGTAACGCAGGAGTACAAGTCAGACAGGGTCGAGGCACAGACACGGGCAGTGAAGGTCGAGGCGTTGAATTCGTGTTCAGCGTAGAGAATCAACGACACGTTCATGACCTTGACGTGCAGCTCGCTCGGCTTCTTGCCGTGCAGCAGGTGCAGGAAGTGGCCACCCAGGGTGTCTTCATCACTGGTGCAGTCGATGCGTACGCCATGGTGGGTGAAGCGATACCAGTAGCACATCACGGCCGGGAACAGCGCCAGCAGGCGGTCGGTCTTGTCGCGCTGGGCTTCGAAGGTCAGTTCTGGCTCGAGGGTGCCCATTACCGAGCAACCGGTACGCATGACGTCCATCGGGTGGGCATCGCGCGGGATGCGCTCAAGCACTTCCTTCAAGGCTTGCGGCAGGTCACGCAGGCCCTTGAGCTTGTGCTTGTAGTCGGCCAGCTCGGCCTGGGTGGGCAGCTCGCCATATAGCAGCAGGTAGGCGACTTCTTCGAACTCGGCACCGGCAGCCAGGTCACGCACATCATAACCACGGTAGGTCAGCCCGGCACCGGCCTGGCCCACGGTCGACAGTGCAGTCTGGCCGGCCACCTGGCCACGCAGGCCTGCGCCACTGAGTACTTTTGCTTCGGCCATGGTGTTTCTCCTTTCTTGAATTTGTTATGGATGCTTTCCGGCTAATTCGGGAGTTGGCGCTTAGCCCTTCTTCTGGGCAAACAGTGCATCGAGGCTCTGCTCGAAGGCGTGATAACCAATGGCATCGTAGAGCTCCATGCGGGTCTGCATGGTGTCGATCACGTTCTTCTGCGTGCCGTCACGGCGCAGCGCGGTGTACACGTTCTCAGCCGCCTTGTTCATGGCGCGGAACGCCGAAAGCGGGTACAGCACCAACGACACGTCGACCGAGGCCAGCTCTTCGGTTGTATAAAGCGGCGTGGCACCGAATTCGGTGATGTTGGCCAGGATAGGTGCCTTCACCCGATCAGCGAAGGTCTTGTACATCTGCAGCTCGGTAATGGCTTCCGGGAAGATCATGTCGGCGCCAGCTTCGACGCACGCCTCGGCACGGTCCAGGGCGGCGTTCAGGCCTTCGACGGCCAGCGCGTCGGTACGCGCCATGATCACGAAACTGTCATCGCTGCGGGCATCGACGGCAGCCTTGATACGGTCGACCATTTCCTGCTGGCTGACAATTTCCTTGTTGGGACGGTGGCCACAACGCTTGGCGCCAACCTGGTCCTCGATGTGGATGGCGGCAGCGCCGAACTTGCTCATCGAACGCACGGTACGGGCGACGTTGAAGGCCGAAGCGCCGAAGCCGGTGTCGACATCCACCAGCAGCGGCAGGTCGCACACGTCGGTGATACGGCGCACGTCGGTGAGCACGTCGTCCAGGCCAGTGATGCCCAGGTCTGGCAGGCCCAGGGAGCCGGCGGCCACGCCACCACCAGACAGGTAGATGGCCTTGAAGCCGGCACGCTTGGCCAGCAGGGCATGGTTGGCATTGATGGCGCCAACCACCTGCAGCGGATGTTCAGCGGCAACGGCGTCACGGAAACGCTGACCGGGGGTGCTCTTGACTGTCATTTCTCACCTCGTGTGCTGTTGTTGTGGGCGTCCAGGTAGTGACGCTCGATATTGCGCTTGGACGCGCCGATGTGACGACGCATCAGCAGTTCGGCCAGTTCGCCGTCGCGGTCGGCGATGGCATCAAGAATGCGATGGTGCTCGGCAAAGGCCTGGCGTGGCCGGTTGGGCGTGGCAGAGAACTGGATACGGTACATGCGCACCAGTTGGTACAGTTCGCCGCAGAGCATCTTGACCAGGGTCTGGTTGCCGCTACCCTGAATAATCCGGTAATGGAAGTCGTAGTCGCCTTCCTGCTGGTAGTAGCCCAGGCCCGCCTGGAACGCTGCGTCGCGCTCATGGGTGTCGAGCACCCGGCGCAGTTCGTCGATGTCAGCCTGGCTCATGCGTTCAGCGGCCAGGCGGCAGGCCATGCCTTCCAGCGACTCACGGATTTCGTACAGCTCGATCAGCTCGGCGTGATTGAGCGATACCACCCGCGCGCCCACATGCGGCACGCGTACCAGCAGGCGTTGGCCTTCAAGGCGGTGGATAGCCTCGCGTAGCGGCCCACGGCTGATGCCATAGGTGCGCGCCAACTCCGGCTCGGAAATTTTGCTACCGGGGGCGATATCACCCTTGACAATGGCCGCCTGGATGCGCCGGAAGACGTTTTCGGAGAGGGTTTCCGTTTCGTCTGCCAGCACCGGCCCGGGGGTGGAAAGGTCCTGCATATTGTCGACACCTTTTAAAACTACTCGTCAGAAACTAGCTAAATGAGACCGCCAAGTCAAAGGCAAAATGAATATTGTCGACAATCGTCTAATCACGAACTATCACCACTTCTACGCTGTCAGATCGCGCACCGCTGGCGTCAAGACGTCGGCGTGATAGAATGCCGCGCCTCCGATGGGGTATGGATAGCCTGTCTGTCATGGATGCATGCATGCTTGTTGACAGATAAACGAGGAAGCTTGCGCAGTAATTGCCAGTCTTCTTGCCCTGAACCTTGCCTAGAACCTTGCAAAGCACCGCGCCAGGAATATGAGACTTACACCCGTTTTATTGCTGTTATGCCTCACCCTGCTGCCGGCCCTTGGCCAGGCTGCGGGCAAGACCGTGTATGGTCTCAACGAATACGCGCATCTGGGCGACCTGGATCTGGAAGTGGCCGCCAAGCTCGACACCGGCGCCAAGACCGCATCGCTCAGCGCCCGCGACATCAAACGGTTCAAGCGCAATGGCGAAAGCTGGGTACGCTTCTACCTCGCGATCGATGCGGCCCATTCGCACCCGATCGAACGCCCACTGGCACGCGTCAGCAAGATCAAGCGCCGGGCTGGCGACTATGATGCCGAATCGGGCAAGGCCTACACGGCCCGTCCGGTCATCGAACTCGAAATCTGCATGGGCCAGGCCAGACGCACCATCGAAGTCAACCTCACCGACCGCAGCGCCTTCCAGTTCCCGCTGCTGATCGGCTCCGAGGCGCTCAAGCACTTCGACGCACTGGTTGACCCAAGCCTTAAATACGCGGCCGGCAAACCTGCCTGTGCCACCGACGCTCCCAAAGCAGAGTAATCCCGATGCGCTCTCTTACCCTCCATCTGAAAGCCCTGATCACCGTGCTGGTGCTATTGGGCGTGGCGGTCACGGCTTATCAGATCTTCGTGCTCGGCATCCCGGTGACCGAGGATGAAACCGACGACCTGTGGAACATCGACGCCAAGGTCGAGTTCGTGGCCAACAGCAAGGATCCGGTCAAGGTGCAGATGTTCGTGCCACCGCTGAACCGCGACTACGTCAGCCTCAACGAGAGCTTCATCTCCAACAACTACGGGGTCAGCATCAACCGTGCAGACGGCAACCGCAAGGTTACCTGGTCGGCACGTCGCGCCAGTGGCAAACAGACCCTCTACTACCGCCTGGTACTGACCAAGCGCTACAGCAGCGAGAAGACCAAGGTCAAAGGCCCGACCTTCCGTGACAGCCTGGCCGTCGAAGGCCCCGAAAAGATCGCCGCCGAAGCGCTGATGGCGCCTATACGTCAGCACTCGGCTGACGTCGAGACCTTCGTCAGCGAGACCATCAAGCGGGTCAACAACCTAAACGACGACAACGTCAAGCTACTGCTGGCCGGCGACACTTCGGCGATGAAGAAAGCCGAGGTCATCGACCTGCTGCTGTCGATCGCCCACGTGCCAATGGAACGGGTGCACACCATTCGCCTGCTGGCCGACACCCCGCAAACCCCGGAGCTGTGGTTGCGCAGCTTCAACGGTGACGACTGGCTGTACTTCAACCCGGACACCGGTGAGCAAGGCCTGCCGAGCGACCGCCTGCTGTGGTGGACCGGTGACGACAACCTGATCACCGTCGATGGCGGCAAGAAGGCCAACGTCACCTTCAGCATGAACAACAGCGAGATGAACGCCATCCGCCTGGCCAAGCTGACCGACGAGAACACTGACGCCGACTTCCTCGAGTACTCGCTGTACGGCCTGCCGCTGCAAACCCAGCAGACCTTCATGATCATGGTCATGATCCCGATCGGCGTGCTGGTGATCCTGGTGCTGCGCAACCTGATCGGTATCCAGACCCTGGGCACATTCACACCGGTGCTGATTGCCCTGGCGTTCCGCGAAACCCAGCTGGGCTTTGGTATTGTGCTGTTCACGGTGATCACTGCCCTGGGCCTGTCGCTGCGCTCGTATCTGGAACACCTCAAGCTGCAGATGCTGCCACGCCTGTCGGTGGTATTGACCTTTGTCGTGGTGCTGATTGCCGCCATCAGTCTGTTCAGCCACAAGCTGGGCCTTGAACGCGGACTGTCGGTAGCACTGTTCCCCATGGTGATCCTGACCATGACCATCGAACGCCTGTCGATCACCTGGGAGGAGCGTGGTGGTGGACATGCCATGAAAGTGGCCGTCGGCACCCTGTTCGCCGCTGCCCTGGCACACCTGCTGATGATGGTGCCGGAACTGGTGTACTTCGTGTTCACCTTCCCGGCAGTGCTGCTGATCCTGGTGGGCTTCATGCTGGCGATGGGCCGTTATCGCGGCTACCGCCTGACCGAGCTCGTGCGCTTCAAGGCTTTCCTGAATAAGGCTGACACCTGATGTTTGGCCTGATCAAGACGTGGAAAGCCCTGGAGGCCCGGGGCATCATGGGGATCAACCGGCGTAACGCGGACTATGTGCTGAAGTACAACAAGCGCAACCTGTACCCGATCGTCGACGACAAGATCATCACCAAGGAGCGCGCGCTGGCGGCCGGCATCCATGTGCCGGAAATGTACGGCATCATCGAGACCGAAAAAGAGATCGAGAAGCTCGACCAGATCATTGGCGGGCGCAGCGATTTCGTCATCAAGCCGGCGCAAGGCGCCGGCGGTGATGGCATCCTGGTAATCGCCGACCGCTTCGAGGACCGCTACCGCACGGTGTCGGGCAAGATCATCAGCCATGCGGAAATCGAGCACCAGATTTCCAGCATCCTCACCGGGCTGTACTCTCTCGGCGGGCACCGCGACCGCGCACTGATCGAGTACCGCGTGACCCCGGACCAGATATTCAAGAGCATCAGTTACGAAGGCGTGCCGGACATCCGCATCATCGTGCTGATGGGCTACCCGGTGATGGCCATGCTGCGCCTGCCGACTCGCCAGTCCGGCGGCAAGGCCAACCTGCACCAGGGCGCCATCGGCGTGGGTGTCGACCTGGCCACCGGCGTGACCCTGCGCGGCACCTGGCTGAACAACATCATCAGCAAGCACCCGGACACCACCAACGCGGTGGACGGCGTGCAACTGCCGAACTGGGACGGTTTCATGAAACTGGCCGCTGGCTGCTATGAACTGTGTGGCCTGGGCTATATCGGTGTGGACATGGTGCTTGACCAGGAGAAAGGCCCGCTGATTCTGGAGCTCAACGCCCGCCCGGGGCTGAACATCCAGATTGCCAACGATTGCGGCCTGACTCAACGCACCCATGCCATCGAGGCACACATCGAAGCACTGGCCAAGGAGGGTGTGAGCGAAGACGCCGAGCAGCGGGTACGGGTAGCGCAGGGTTTGTTCGGGCATGTGCCTAACCGCTGAAATACAGGGGCTGCCTTGCAGCCCACTCACAGCACAAGGCTGCCACTGCACGGGGTTCAAGTGCTTCACTCGACCTGCAGGGGCTGCCTTGTGCTGCGCATGGGCCAAACACAGCGTTGAATGTCGTACCCAGCGCTAGGCGCTTTTCCTGCACAGGTCTACAATCGCCCTCCTCGCTTTTACATCGCCGTCCATACTGATGCCGACCTGCACGCTACACCCCCTGCCCTACAAGCCCGACCCTGCCGCCTATTTCGCCCACCTGCGCCAGGCCCCCGGTGCGATCCTGCTCGACAGCGCCCGCCCCGGCGCCGAACGCGGCCGGTTCGACCTGCTCAGCGCATGGCCGCTGCAACAACTGCAGGCGCAGCCCGATGAAGAGGGCCGCGTCTTCCTCCAGCGCCTGCGTGCTGCCCTGGAACAACTGGGCCACGCGGACTTGCCCAACGGTATAGAACTACCCTTCGCCGGCGGCCTGATCGGCTACCTGAGCTACGACTTCGGCCGCCGCCTGGAACACCTGCCAAGTCTGGCCGTGGACGACCTCGGCCTGCCAGACGCACAACTGGGCCTGTATGACTGGGCACTGGTCAGCGATCATCTGCTCGGCACCAGCCAGCTGGTGTTCCACCCGAGCCTGGCAGGCGACAAACGGGAACGCCTGATCAGCCTGTTCCAGGACACCACCGCCACCACCGGCGACTTCCGCCTACTCGCGCCGATGGCCGGTGACCTGGAGCCCGAGCAGTACAAAACAGCTTTCGACCAGGTACAACGCTACATCCAGGCCGGTGACTGCTACCAGATCAACCTCACCCAGCGCTTTCGTGCGCCCTGCCAAGGCGATCCATGGCGGGCCTACCAGGCCCTGCGCCAAGCCTGCCCGACACCCTTCTCCGGCTACCAGCAACTGGCCGACGGCAGTACCCTGCTGAGCTTTTCGCCCGAGCGCTTCATCCGCGTCAGCCAAGGCCAGGTGGAAACCCGGCCGATCAAGGGCACCCGCCCGCGCGCCAGCGACCCGGCTGAAGACAAGCGTAATGCCGAAGAGCTGCTGCACAGCCCAAAGGACCGCTCGGAAAACCTGATGATCGTCGACCTGCTGCGCAACGACCTTGGGCGCACGTGTGAGATCGGTTCAGTGAAGGTCCCGGAACTGTTCAGCTTGGAGAGCTACCCCAACGTGCACCATCTGGTCAGCAGCATCACCGGCCAGCTGGCCAGCGACAAGGATGCGCTGGACCTGATCGGCGACAGCTTCCCAGGCGGCTCGATCACCGGCGCACCGAAAATCCGCGCCATGCAGATCATCGACGAACTGGAACCAGCACGCCGTGCGCTGTACTGCGGCTCGCTGCTGTATGTGGATGTGCGTGGCGAAATGGACAGTTCGATCGCCATTCGCAGCTTGCTGATCAAAGATGGCCAGGTCAGTTGCTGGGGCGGCGGTGCGGTGGTAGCCGATTCGCAGTGGCAGGCCGAATATGAAGAGTCGATAGCCAAAGTGCGGGTGCTGATGCAGACCCTGCAGGGCTTGTAAGCCCTTCTAGACCGCGTTTTTTGTTACCATCACACCACTACGAGCGCACAGCGCCACAGCCAAGATGGAAACCGCCTGATGAGCCAACCCTTCGACGTCGCCGCCCTGGCCGCGACCTATGCCAACAAGTCCCCACAAGACATTCTCAAGCTGGCCTTCGAGCACTTCGGTGATGACCTGTGGATCTCCTTCAGCGGCGCCGAGGATGTGGTGCTGGTCGACATGGCCTGGAAGCTGAACAAGCAGGTAAAGGTATTCAGCCTCGACACTGGGCGCCTGCACCCGGAGACCTACCGGTTCATCGACCAGGTACGCGAACAGTACAACCTGCCGATCGAGATCCTCAGCCCCGACCGCGCCAAGCTCGACCCGTTCGTCAAGGAAAAGGGCCTGTTCAGCTTCTACAAGGACGGCCATGGCGAGTGCTGCGGCATTCGCAAGATCGAGCCACTGCGACGCAAGCTGGCCACCGTCAGCGCCTGGGCTACCGGCCAGCGCCGCGACCAAAGCCCCGGCACCCGCAGCCAGGTGGCAGCACTGGAAATCGACAGCGCCTTCTCCACGCCTGAGCGCACGCTGTACAAGTTCAACCCACTGGCGCAGATGAGCAGTGAAGAGGTATGGGGCTATATCCGCATGCTCGAGCTGCCGTACAACAGCCTGCACGAGCGTGGCTTCATCAGCATTGGCTGCGAGCCGTGCACCCGCCCGGTGCTGCCAAACCAGCATGAGCGTGAAGGACGCTGGTGGTGGGAAGAGTCGACACAGAAGGAATGCGGGTTGCATGCGGGCAACCTGATCAGCAAGGCTTGAGCTAGTCCTGGCGCTCTGTAGGAGCGGGTTTACCCGCGAAGAAGACACCGCGGTGGATGGCACGGGCTTCGCCCGTATTCGCGGGCAAGCCCGCTCCCACAAGGATAGCGCCAGCTTTTAGAAATTGAGCTAGACAGTTACTCCCACAGCGGCCCCAGCATTCCCGAATCAGTGCACCGGCAGCTCGACACCTTCGAACAATTCTTCCAGCTCTTGCTTGTTGTGGCACTGAATGGCCTTGGCCATCACTTCACGAGTCAGGTGCGGGGCAAACTTCTCGATGAAGTCGCACATGAAGCCGCGCAGGAAGGTACCACGACGGAAGCCGATCTTGGTGATGCTGGCTTCGAACAGCTCACTGGCATCCAGCGCCACCAAGTCACTGTCGAGCTTGGCGTCCACAGCCATGCCGGCAACGATACCCACGCCCAGCCCCAGGCGTACATAAGTCTTGATCACGTCGGCGTCAGCCGCGGTGAAGACCACTTTTGGCGTGAGGCCGCGGTGATTGAAAGCCTCATCCAGCTTCGAGCGCCCGGTGAAGCCGAACACGTAGGTGACGATCGGGTATTCGGCGACTGCTTCCAGGGTCAATTTCGGCAGCTTGGCCAGCGGGTGACCTTGTGGCACCACGACGCAACGGTTCCACTTGTAGCACGGCATCATGATCAGGTCGCCGAACAGCTCCAGCGCCTCGGTGGCGATGGCGAAGTCGACCGTACCGTCCGCTGCCATCTCGGCAATCTGCATGGGCGAACCTTGGTGCATGTGCAGGGACACTTCCGGATACTGCTTGATGAAGCTGCTGATAACCGGCGGCAACGCATAGCGCGCCTGGGTGTGGGTGGTGGCGATGGACAGCGTGCCCTTCTTCTCGTTGGAGAACTCCTGGGCAATCTGCTTGATGCTCTCGACCTTGCGCAGGATTTCGCCTGCTGTGTTGATGATGCGCTCACCGGCCGGGGTAACGCGGGTCAGATGCTTGCCGCTGCGGGCAAATACTTCAACACCCAATTCGTCTTCGAGCAGGCGGATCTGCTTGCTGATACCTGGCTGGGAGGTATACAGGCTCTGCGCCGTCGCGGAGACATTGAGGTCATGGTGCGCCACTTCCCAGATGTAGCGCAGTTGTTGAAGCTTCATAGGTTTCCCTCGGTTCAGCGATGAGTCCGCGGCAGCAGGCAGCGACGATATATAACTATATTAGTGGTTCTTGAAATAAATCTAGAACTATTTTGTTACATGCCCACGGAGACGGCCTACACCTATCTTCATGCTTTCCTACGCCCCAGATGCTGCGCCAAGGGCACCATGTACACCGGCACCGGCGACAGCTGCAGCAGCCGCACCGCCGTACGCCCCAACGGTACATCCACCCCGGCACCCGCACTGTGGCTACCGAATATCAACAGGTCGACGCTTAGCCGCTGAGCCTGGTCGAGAATCACCTGCGCCGGGTCACCCTGACGCACCCGCACGGCCTTGATCACCGCCAGGTCAGCCTCTTCGCCCAGCTCGTCACGAAAGTTTTCCAGCACACGCTGCTCTATGTTCGCCATCACTGTGTTCACCCCCTGGCGATGCAACTGGTCGAGCGTCTGCTCATCAAGGTAACTTTGCAGGAGGGATTCGGCGAACTGCCCCATCGGCTCTACCGCGTGGATCACATACAGCTCGGCACTGAACGTGCGCGCCAGGGCCAGCGCGTGTTGCATCACGAAAGGGGCGTAGACACCGAGGTCGGTGGCGTACAGCATGGAGCGGATCATTCGACCTCCTCGACTGCCGCAGCGGCAGAGCAAACTTCAGCTTAGCAGCGCGCCGGACGCTCGCTTTGCCGTCCGGCGCGCTGTGGCCGCGGGCTGTAGCGCCCCGCCGAAGCCTCCGCCCCCTTCAGGCAGGCCTGTTGCCGCTGTCGATGAAACTCAGCGCCTGGTACAGCATCTCAATGCGCGGCAGGTTGCAGCCTGCCGCCCGTGCGCGCGCCAGCGGCTCGGCATATATGGCCCCCAGCTCCAACGGGCGTTTGTGGACGTGGTCGTGATACATGCTCGGCCAGTAGTCGGGCATGCGCTCGGTCACCTGGAACAAGTGCTCGGCATAGCCTTCGGGCAGCACATGGCCACAGGCTGCCGCGCCCTGCACCACCTCGGCCATCAAGGCCTGTATCAGCGCGCGGGCATTGCTGTCGGCCATCAGTGGCGAAGTGCTGGCCCCCAGCAGCACCGACAGGCCGTTGTAAGGCACGTTCCACACCAGCTTCTGCCAGCGTGCCAAGGCCAGGTTCGGCATGACCTGCGAGTCGATCCCCGCAGCCTGGAACAACCCGGCGCCTTCATTCACCAGCGCGACACCACAATCGCTGGCCGGCCCGCTGTGATAACCCAGGTTGACCGCACCCAAAGCCTGGTGACGAATGACACCTGGTGCCTGGCGGTTAACGCAGATGAAGCACAGGCCGCCGAGCAGGTGCATGTCGCTCCGCAAGGCCGGACGCAACTGTTCCTCTACACCCAGGCCGTTCTGCAACAGCACCACCTTGGCGCCGGGCGCAGCGGCCTGGACGATCAACGGAGCCAACTGCTCGTTGCTGGTGGCCTTGGCCCCGATCAGGAGCCAGTCACAGGGCGGCATGTCGGTGGCACTGGCATACGCCTGCACCCTCATCTGCAATGCGCCATGCACGGCACTGTCCAGGCTCAGCCCTTGTTCACAAACGGCCTGATACTCACTACGCAACAGAAAATGCACGTCGAAACCGGCCCGGGCCAGCATCAACCCATAAAAGCCACCAATGGCACCGCTGCCGATGATGCCGATGCGAGGGGGGTGAGAATGCATGCCAATCTCCAGGTCTATAGTCAGCGCTCTTTTTACACAGGTTACGCAGCGCTGGGCAGTCCATTCGCACGCAACACCCTAGCTCAGGTAAAAACCCCACAATGACTGGGTCAAGCCCATTGTCGTGCCACCTGTAACGCGCTAAGGTTCGGCTCCCCGCTGCGATTATTCTTGCTGCTGGGCCGCACGGGGTTAGTTGGCGGCCGGCACCCGTGACCTGACGAGTAACACGATGGCTGATTTACCGATCGATGACTTGAACGTTGCCTCCAACGAGACCCTGATCACCCCTGATCAGCTCAAGAAGGAAATCCCCCTCAGCGCCAAGGCCCTGCAGACCGTGACTGCCGGCCGTGAAGTCGTGCGCAATATTCTCGACGGCAAGGACCATCGCCTGTTCGTCGTGGTCGGCCCTTGCTCCATCCACGACATCAAGGCTGCCCACGAATACGCCGAGCGCCTGAAAGTGCTGGCCGAAGAAGTGTCCGATACGCTGTACCTGGTCATGCGCGTGTACTTCGAAAAGCCGCGCACCACCGTCGGCTGGAAAGGCCTGATCAACGACCCGTACCTGGATGACTCGTTCAAGATCCAGGACGGCCTGCACATCGGCCGCAAGTTGCTGCTGGACCTGGCCGAAATGGGCCTGCCGACTGCCACCGAAGCGCTCGACCCGATTTCCCCACAGTACCTGCAAGACCTGATCAGCTGGTCGGCCATCGGCGCCCGCACCACCGAGTCGCAAACACACCGCGAGATGGCCTCGGGCCTGTCCTCGGCGGTGGGCTTCAAGAACGGCACCGACGGCGGCCTGACCGTTGCCATCAATGCCCTGCAGTCGGTGTCCAAGCCGCACCGCTTCCTGGGCATCAACCAGGAAGGCGGCGTGTCGATCGTCACCACCAAGGGCAACCCATACGGCCACGTGGTACTGCGCGGCGGCAATGGCAAGCCGAACTACGACTCGGTCAGCGTCGCCCTGTGCGAACAGGACCTGGCCAAGGCCAAGATCAAGGCCAACATCATGGTCGACTGCAGCCATGCCAACTCCAACAAGGACCCGGCCTTGCAACCGCTGGTGATGGAGAACGTCGCCAACCAGATCCTCGAAGGCAACCAGTCGATCATCGGCCTCATGGTCGAAAGCCACCTGAACTGGGGCTGCCAGTCGATTCCGAAAAACCTGGACGATCTGCAGTATGGGGTGTCGATCACGGACGCCTGCATCGACTGGTCGGCCACCGAGAAAACCCTGCGCAGCATGCATGCCAAGCTCAAGGATGTGCTGCCGCAGCGTAAGCGCAGTTGAATATTGCGCGAACAAAAAACGCCGGGCACTGCCCGGCGTTTTTTGTTGTGTCTGGTACCTGTCGTCAGCTCAGGCCTTGCTCGAATGCCGCTGTTGGCGCTCCATGTAACGTTCCACATACGAGCAAGACGGGATCACCGTGTAGCCCATCTGCTCGGCGTACTCCAGGGCACGCTCGGTCAGGGCGGCAGCAATCCCGCGGCCGCGCAGGGCGTTGGGCACGAAGGTGCGATAGATGTCCAGCGTCTGCTTGCCCAGATCCATGTACGTCAGATAGGCACGATGACCGTCCACGTTGGTCTCGAACTGATGACCGGCCTGGTCATGGTGGATGGTCAGCGCTTCGCTCATCACTACTCCTCGCAGGTCTTCTCGGCAGACCCATACCTTAACCGATGGTGGTTTATCCGGCACAGAATCCTCTACGCCACCTGTTGCCGCTTCGACGATTGGACGATTGTAATCGTTCGGATCCTCTGGCACTCACAAGATAGTAGGCACCGCAAGCGGGATTGCTCAAGGTGGTGGCGGTTAAAAATGCTCAAAACGCCGCCCGGGCGACTTTCCCAAGCCCGCCCAACAGCCACCGGATGTTCTAGGGCTTAAGACGCTGATCGACAGTTAAAGTCACCCTTAGTTCAACAAAAAAGTTCCAGTACCACAATCGCTTGCGAACCCTGCACATTTTTTTCACAGACACGTCGCAAATCTTGTCGGCGCAGGGTCAAGCAACATTTTTTTTGCAGTTCTTGCGCTCTGTCAGTTTACTTACTACAAGTAATGGGTACTATGTACGCCGGCCAGTTTCTCTTTCCTGAGAGATGGCTATTTAATAGAAAGTCCTTGAAGGGGAACACGATGAACAACGTTCTGAAATTCTCTGCTCTGGCTCTGGCCGCAGTTCTGGCTACCGGTTGCAGCAGCGTATCCAAAGAAACCGAAGCTCGTCTGACTGCGACTGAAGACGCAGCAGCTCGCGCTCAAGCTCGTGCTGACGAAGCCTACCGTAAGGCTGACGACGCAATGGCAGCCGCTCAGAAGGCTCAGCAGACCGCTGACGAAGCCAACGAGCGCGCTCTGCGTATGCTGGACAAAGCCAGCCGCAAGTAATAATCCTCACGGATTGTTAAGAAGCCGACCCACTTGTGGGTCGGCTTTTTTATTGCCTTTGAAACCGGCAAACGCGGCCAGCAGGTACGAAAAGGCCTGCACTAAGGCAGGCCTGGGTGTGTCGAAATTACCTTACTGCAGTTCGGGCGGAATGCTCGTCACCATCGGTGCGCCCGCCTGGTTATCCACCGGCACGGCAATTTCTACCGGCATACCATCTTCAGCGGCCACCACATCACGCACCATGTCCCAGTTCATGCGTAGGTTATTGGCCAGGTCTTCGCGCTTGAGCAAGGTATTGATAACGGCGGTGTGTTTGTCGACCACCGACGGGTTGCCGTGGTCATCCAGCGGCGTGTGTGCCTCAAGATAGACCTTGCCGCCACTGATACCGAACTTGTAAGGCTCGTTGATGATGCGCACCGGAGTCCCTACCGGCACCATCTTCGACAGTTCAAGCACGTTATTGTTGAACATGCGGAAGCAGCCGTGACTGGTGCGCATGCCAATGCCGAACTTCTTGTTCGAACCATGGATCAGGTAGCCCGGCACGCCCAAGGTGAACTTGAACGGCCCAAGCGGGTTGTCCGGGCCAGCCGGCACGACGGTCGGCAGGATGTCACCGTCAGCTGCGTGCTCTTTGCGAATCGAAGCGGGCGGCGTCCAGGTCGGGTTGGGCGTCTTGGCGGTGATCCTGGTGTTGGCGATCGGCGACCCCCAACCCTCGCGACCAATACCCAGCGGGAAGGTGTACACCACGCTCTGCCCCTTAGGGAAGTAGTACAAGCGGTACTCGGCCAGGTTGATGACGATGCCTTCACGCGGGCCCGGCGGCAGGACGAAACGGGTGGGCAGGATGATCTCGGTGCCGGCGCCCGGCAGCCAAGGGTCCACGCCCGGGTTGGCGGCGATCATTTCCAGGTAGCCAAGGTCGTTTGCGGTGCCGATATCGGCGAACGTGTCCTCGTACTTTGCCTTGATCACATGCACCTGGCCGACGATGTCTTCACCGGGCGGTGGCAGTGGCAGCTCCAGCGCAGCAGCGGGGCCCGCTACCAACAGGGCGGCCAGGGACAGGCTACGGGTGACGGCAGGAAAGCGCGGCAACATCCGGTAAATCCTTCGAAAGGTGGGTCAAGAGGATCGATTGTACACCCGCGCCGATGCAAGCGGGAGGCATTGGCACGTTGCAAACGTTTCAGATGATGAAAGGCGCTTGTCGTTCAGCTGCCGTGCAGCTCTGGCCACACCGGGCGCATGCCACGTCGCTGGGCATCGAGGATGGCACGGCACAGCTCACACAGGCGGCCATCGCGATAGATCGATCGCGGCACCCCCGACCAACGCGGCTGGGCTGGCAGCAGGCCGCCGCACAAAGTACGGTCGACCGGCACGCCCAGCTCAAGCTGGCGGGCCACGAGGTGGACGCGGATTTCCTGGCAGGCGAACAGGTCGAGCTGCTCATCGGGCTCGATCAGTTGATAGGCATACAGGGACCAGGCAGGGCGCGGCATTTGGAGCACTCGAAACGGGGGGCGCAACATTAGCCGAAAGGCGTCCCCGTTTAAAGCGTCACAGCAAGGGTTTTATCGCTGGCCAGGCATTTTCCAGCAGCCGCTGCTGAGCACCCTGGGCCGGATGGATGCCATCAGCCTGCATCAACTCAGGTACACCCCCTACCCCTTCGAGGAAAAACGGCACCAAAGGAACCTGTTTGTCCACCGCCAGCTGTTCATACACCTTGGCAAATGCAGTGGTGTAACGCACACCATAATTGGGCGGCAGGCGCATGCCCAAGAGCAGCACCTTGGCACCTGCCTCGCGCGAGTGCTCGATCATCGAGGCAAGATTTTGTTGCAATTGAGCAGGCGGCTGCCCGCGCAGACCATCGTTGCCGCCCAGCTCCAGCACCACCAGGCTTGGTTTATGTGCTGCAAGCAGCGCCGGCAGCCGCGCCTGGCCGCCTGCGCTGGTGTCGCCACTGATCGACGCATTGACCACTTTATCGTCAAAACCTTCCTCCCTGAGGCGGGCCTGCAAGAGAGACACCCAGCCCTGGCGGCTATCCAGGCCAAAACCGGCGCTGATACTATCGCCAACAATCAGCAGTGTTCCTGCCGCTGCGCTCTGGGCCAGGCAATACAGGGCCAGACCGGCACTCAACCACCACACTCGCATCGGATTCTCCATGAGCCCCAGCATTCTCGTTGCGCAGAACCTTAGCAAAGTGGTCCCCAGCGCGGAAGGTGACCTCACCATCCTCCACGCGCTTTCTCTCGACCTGGCCCAAGGCGACAGCCTGGCCATCGTCGGCGCCTCGGGCTCCGGCAAATCGACCCTGCTCGGCCTGCTCGCCGGCCTCGACCGGCCCAGCGCCGGCAAAGTCATGCTCGCCGGCCACGACCTGGGGCCACTGGATGAAGACCAGCGTGCCCGTGTGCGTGCCGAACATGTGGGCTTCGTGTTCCAGTCGTTCCAGCTGCTCGACAGCCTCAATGCCCTTGAAAATGTCATGCTGCCACTGGAACTGGACGGCCGCCGCGATGCCCGCGAACAGGCTCGCACCTTGCTGGAACGGGTCGGCCTGGGCAAGCGCCTGAGCCACACACCTCGGCAGTTGTCGGGCGGCGAGCAGCAACGCGTGGCAATCGCCCGCGCCTTCGCCGCGCAGCCTGCGGTGCTGTTTGCCGATGAGCCCACCGGCAACCTCGACAGCCACACCGGCGAGCGCATCAGCGACTTGTTGTTCGAGCTGAACAAGGAGCGCGGCACTACCTTGGTGCTGGTCACCCATGACGAACGCCTGGCCCGCCGCTGCCGGCGCCAGATCCGCCTGGACGCGGGCCGCCTTGTGGCGCCGATGGAGGCCCGGTGAGCCATATGCCGCTGTCCCGCTTGTGTCGCCTGGCACTGCGCCAGTTGCTGCGCGATGTTCGCGCCAGTGAAGTGCGCGTGCTGTTCTTTGCCCTGTTGGTGGCGGTAGCCGCCAGCACCGCCATCGGCTATTTCGGCGCCCGCCTCAACGGCGCCATGCAGCTGCGTGCCAGCGAGTTCCTTGGCGCCGACCTGGTACTGCAGGGCAGCGCCCCGGCCCGCGGACAACAGCTCGATGCCGGCAAGGCACTGGGCTTGCGCCATGCACACGTGGTCGAGTTCACCAGCGTGGTCGGCGGTGACAATGGCATCCAGCTGTCCAGCGTCAAGGCCGCCGACGGCGCCTACCCATTGCGCGGGCAAGTACGCAGCGCTCCGGCACCCTATGCCGAAGAAACACCCGGCGGCGGCCCTGCCCGTGGCGAGGTGTGGGTAGAACCGCGCCTGTTGGCGGCACTGGGGCTGGCGATCGGCGACAGCATCGACGTGGGCATGAAATCCCTGCGCATGAGCCGTGTGCTTACCTACGAACCGGACCGCGCCAACAACTTCTACAGCCTTACCCCGCGCGTGATGATGAACCTGGCCGACCTGGAAGCCACCGGTGTGATCCAGCCGGGTAGCCGGGTCACCTACCGCGACCTGTGGCGCGGCGATGCCGAGGCGCTGGCGCAGTACCGTCAGGCCGTGGAAAAAGACCTGGCCGCCAACCAGCGCCTGCGTGACACCCGCGATGGCAACCAGCAGATCGGCGGTGCCCTGGGCAAAGCCGAGCGCTACCTGAACATGGCCAGCCTGGTGGCTGTGCTGCTGGCAGGCGTAGCCGTGGCTCTGTCGGCCAGCCGCTATGCTGCACGCCGGCTGGACGCCAGCGCCCTGCTGCGCTGCCTGGGCCTGTCGCGCCACCAGGCGTTGGGCCTGTATTGCCTGCAACTGGCCATGCTCGGACTGGTCGCTGCCCTGGCCGGCGCCCTGCTCGGCTGGCTGGCTCAGCTGGGCCTGTTCCGCCTGCTGCACGGCTTGCTGCCGAGCGTGGTGCCCGCCGGCGGCATCATTCCAGCGCTGGCAGGTATCGGTACCGGGTTGGTGGCACTGGCTGGCTTCGCCCTGCCGCCGATTGCAGCGCTGGGCCAGGTGCCGCCACTGCGCGTGCTGCGCCGTGACCTGCTGCCGATACCTGCGCGCAGTTGGTTGGTGTACGGCGCCGCCCTCCTCGCCCTGAGCCTCATCATGTGGCGCCTGAGCCTCGACCTGCTGCTCACCTTCGCCCTGCTCGGTGGCGGCCTGGTCGCTGCACTTCTGCTCGGCGGGCTGCTGTTGCTCGGTTTACGCAGCCTGCGCCAACTGCTGGCCGGAGCGCCACTCACCTGGCGTCTGGGGCTGGGCCAGCTATTACGCCACCCCATGGCTGCGGCTGGCCAGGCCCTGGCCTTCGGCCTGATACTGCTGGCCATGGCCTTGGTCGCCCTGCTGCGCGCAGAGCTGCTCGACACCTGGCAAGCACAGTTACCCAAGGATGCGCCTAACCACTTCGCCCTGAACATCCTGCCAGATGACCGTGAGCTGTTCGCTCAACGCCTGCACCAGGTCAATGCCGCTTCGGCACCGCTCTACCCAGTAACACCCGGACGCCTGGTGCAAATCAACGAAAAACCGGTACAGCAGATGGTCAGCAAGGACTCGGCAGGCGAGCGCGCGGTGCAGCGCGACCTTAGCCTGACCTGGGCCGCCGAGTTACCCGAAGGCAATGTGTTGAGCGCCGGCAGCTGGTGGCAAGCCTTGCCAGCCGACAACGACATCCCCGGGGTTTCGGTGGAAGCGGAACTGGCCAGCAGCCTGAAACTGCAGATGGGCGACCTGCTGACGTTCGATATTGGCGGGCAGCAACGCCAAGCCCGCGTGAGCAGCTTGCGCAGCGTGCATTGGGACAGCTTCCAGCCGAACTTCTACATGATCTTCCAGCCCGGTACGCTGCAGGGGCTGCCGACCACTTACCTGACCAGCTTCTATTTGGCACCGGGGCATGACCTGGATGTAGTGGCACTGTCACGGGCGTTTCCGGCGGTGACCATCCTGCAGGTGGATGCCTTGCTCGACCAGCTGCGCAGCATCCTCGCCCAGGTCACCCTGGCGGTGGAATATGTGCTGCTTTTCGTGCTGGCCGCCGGGCTGGCCGTGCTGTTCGCTGGCTTGCAGGCCACGCTGGACGAGCGCATTCGCCAAGGCGCACTGCTGCGGGCATTGGGTGCGGCGCGGCCGTTGCTGGTCAAGGCACGGCGTATCGAGTTCGGCCTGCTGGGTGCGGCCAGCGGGCTATTGGCGGCCGTGGGCTGCGAACTGATTACCTGGGTACTGTATCGCTATGCCTTCGACTTGCAGTGGAGCCCGCACCCGTGGTTGCTGGTGTTGCCGCTGGCGGGGGCGCTGCTGGTGGGTGGTGCGGGGGTGCTGGGAACGCGGCGGGCGCTGAATGCCAGCCCGCTGGCGGTGTTGCGCGAGGCTTGAGTCCTGGCTGTCAGAGCTTCTGCAGGAGCGACCCTGAGGGCTGGGCGATTCCTTAAAAGGACAGCACATGCCTCAGGGCGGCGCAAAACGGGCCCAGTCAGTCCGTCGAGACGCCCTGGCCGTAACTGATGCTGCTCACATACCAGGTCGCTTCACCGGTAGGTGTATGCACCACCACCTCATCACCCTCCTCCTTCTTCAACAAGGCGCGAGCCATGGGCGAATCGATCGAAATGTAATCGTTGCGCCCGTAGATCTCGTCATAGCCGACAATGCGAAACTTCATGGTCTCGCCCTCGTCGTTCTCGATCTCAACCCAGGCACCGAAAAATACTTTACCTTCCTGCTCAGGCGAATAGGCCACCACTTTCACATCTTCAAGACGCTTGCGCAGGTACCGCACCCTGCGGTCGATTTCGCGCAGCAGCTTCTTGTTGTACTGGTAGTCCGCGTTCTCGCTTCGGTCACCCAACGACGCCGCCCAGGCAACCTTTTGGGTGATTTCCGGACGATAAACCCGCCACAGGTGGTCCAGCTCTTTCTTCAGTGCCTCATGGCCTTCTGTGGTAATGATATTGGTGCTCAATAGCGCATTCCTCAGCGGCGGGTAATCAGGCCTTGACGCGCGATGCGGGTAAGATGGCCTATGACTTCGGCGGCCTCATCCGGCACCGGCGCCTGGATCACAGCCAGATCGAAACGGTCATTGCCATACTGCGCGAGGTGGCAGCCGCTATCGGCAAACTGGATCAGAAAGGCACGTGCCTGCCCCTTGCGCCGTGACAGGCCTTCAAGATGACGCAAAAGGGTGGGCTGATGCCGACCGCCGAGCAGGATGCGCGGTGTACGGGACGCCTGGCTGGCAGGCAAAGGGCTCAAACAGACACTGGTACGTGGGCAACTCATGGAGTTTCTCTCCGCCTCGCGAATCCCGCTGGGCAGCGGTGGGAGGCGTCACCGAACCAGCGCTTTAGCGGTATTTCGGACGACCCGGAGGTGGGGCTTTCCTGCGCCCCGCAAGTAGCTGTTTAAATCGGCGCAGGCGGTATGCTAGAGCGATGAGCCCCAAGTTGCAAGCTACAAGCCGCAAGCAAGAACAAGCCGAGTATTGGCCCGCGCTTGCCTGCGGCTCGTTGCTCGCAGCATAGAGGTGATTAGCGGGCGATCAGGCGGTCGAGCGAAAAGCAGCCGGCGCCTTCGATCATGACTGCAACAGTGCCGGCCAACAGCGCCAGGGCGAACTCATAGCCGTTGTTGGACATGAACAGGCCGTTGCCGATGTGCACCGAAACGATCGCCACTATCAAGGTCACCGTCAGCGCCAGGGCCGCCGGGCGAGCCAGCAGGCCGACCACCAAGGCCAGGCCACCGAAGAATTCGGCACTGCCGGACAGCAAGGCCATCAGATAACCCGGCGCCAGGCCGATGCTTTCCATCCATTGGCCGGTGCCTTCCAGGCCGTAGCCGCCGAACAGGCCGAAGAGTTTTTGCGCACCATGGGCCATGAAGATGATGCCGACCAGGATGCGGATAACGCTTAGGCCTGCGCCAGCACGAGTAGAGAACAGTGCGTTGAGGGTAGTGTTGTTCATGTGGAAGCGTCCTTGAAGCGAAGCAGTTGTGTTGGGATGGGCGCCATCATAATCAATTCAATAGATATGAAAATCGCAAAAAACCCAACATAACAATCGATATAATCGATTGTTAACGCTTCGCTACGCGCTCCAGTGCTGTGCGTTCGCGGTTGAACGCCAGGTAGTACTTGTTGATGCTATTGACGAAATTGACCGGTCCCATCCCCACCTGCTCCATGGCGATACGCTCGGTCTGGAAGAACCACTGGTTACCGTTGAGCCCTCGCCGTCGGGCCTCTGCGCGCATGGCCTGAACCCGCTCGGGGCCAAGGTTGTAGGCTGCCAGCACAAAGGCCATGCGCTCACGCTCATTGATCTTGGCACTGGCAAAAAACTTGCGCCGGATAAGCGCCAGATAACGGGCACTGGCCAGGACATTGCCATCTACCGTCGCGGTATTGCTCACCCCTACCCGCTGGGCCGCCGCGGGGGTAATCTGCATCAGGCCATGGGCACCGCCAGTGCCGCGTGCAGCCGGGTTGAGCGTCGACTCCTTGAAGGCCAGTGCAGCCAGGTTGAGCCAGTCGATCTGTTGCGCCTGGCCGTGTTTCTGCAACACTGCCCGTACCGAGGCCAGACGCTGGCGGCCCTTGCTGGCCAACGGGTTGTGTACCCGGTACTGGCGGCGGTAGATACGCTCGAACGCCGCATCCTGGTTGTCTGGCGCGCGGTAACCTTGCAGAAAGTGATCGACTGTTGCCAACAGTTGCGGCGCATCACGCCCTACATACCAGCGCATGGCTTGCGGCGGCCCCAGGCGCACCCGGCTGTCCAGGCGCAAGCGCGGCATAACCCGGGCCCAACGCCGGGCAATGGGCTGCTCGACCACGGTCAGGTGGTAGATACCCGCCTGTACCATCTCCAGCACATCCTCCACCGCCAGTGTCGAATCGACCCACTCCACTTTGATCAGCGGCCGCTTGCGCAGTGCCAGTTGCTGGTTGACCTGCTGGATCAGCGGCCCGGCGGCACTGGCGCTGGTCAAGGCGACGGTACGCCCTGACAGCTGTTCGACCTTGCTGAAACTTCGCTCGCCTTTGCGCCCGACCAGCGTCAGCGGCACCTGGTCGAGTATCGGCGCACTGCTGCTGACAGCGCCCACCGTCGTGGGGTCAAGCAGCTCGCCTGGCGCGGCCAGGTCACCCTCGCCGCGGGCCAGGGCGCCCAACAACTGCTCCTTGGCTCGCGGGATGAGCTTTAGCTGAATCTGCTGGTCGTCGGCGGTACGAGCATTGAGGAAATGCTCCAAGGCACGCAGGCGATAATACTCGATGCCAACTGGCTCGCCCTTGACCTCCCCCGAGCTGTTGCGGCTCTGGTTGACCAGCACTCGCAGTACTTTGCTGGTGCGAATCTGCAGCAGGTCACGCACCTTGGCAGGCGGTATGTTCTGCTGTGGCCCCGGCGTACGCGCCTGGGCGGGGCCGGTAAAGATCAACCCGAGCGTCAGCAGAAAAATGAGCCAGCATCGCAGCATGCGAAAACGTGTCCGTGGTCGGTGAGCGGCATCCATGGGGTGCACCGCCAAGTGATGAACGACGGCAAATGACCACGGCAACAGCATGAAGTTCTTGGTTTTTTCAGAAAAACGCGGCATTTGCTATGCTGGCCGTCCCGCGGCACGAGACAGCACCATGCAACTGATCGATATCGGCGTCAACCTGACCAACAGCAGTTTCCATGACCAACAGGCAGCAATCGTCGAGCGCGCACTGGAGGCCGGCGTTACGCAAATGCTGCTGACAGGCACCAGCCTGGCGGTCAGCGAACAAGCGCTGGAGCTGTGCCAACAACTGGATGCCAGCGGCGCGCACCTCTTCGCCACGGCCGGCGTGCACCCTCACGATGCCAAGGCCTGGGATGCCGACAGCGAGCGCCAGTTGCGACTGTTGTTGAGTGAACCGCGCGTACGCGCTGTGGGCGAATGTGGCCTGGACTTCAACCGCGACTTTTCCCCTCGCCCGCTGCAGGAAAAAGCCCTGGAAGCCCAGCTGACACTGGCTGCGGAGCTGCGCCTGCCGGTGTTCCTGCACGAGCGCGATGCCAGCGAGCGCTTGCTGGCGATTCTCAAGGACTACCGCGACCACCTGGCCGGCGCGGTGGTGCACTGCTTTACCGGTGAGCGCGAGGCGCTGTTCGCCTACCTGGACCTGGACCTGCACATCGGCATTACCGGCTGGATCTGCGACGAACGCCGCGGTACTCACCTGCACCCGCTGGTGGGCAACATCCCTCAAGGCCGGCTGATGCTGGAAAGCGACGCACCCTATCTGCTGCCGCGCAGCTTGCGGCCCAAGCCCAAGAGTGGGCGCAACGAGCCGGCGTTCTTGCCGGAGGTACTGCGCGAGGTGGCCTCGCATCGCGGTGAGTCAGCCGAGCACACGGCGGCGCATACCACGGCAACGGCGCGCGACTTTTTCCAGCTCCCCTGATTCTTGCGGGTTTCTGCGGAGCGGGTGAACGCCGTTGATATGCATCAACAAATCCCGTCGAGGATGCGGGCACAATGATGGCACCTTGCCAATATTGTTTCCGCTCAACTCAGAGAAGACCTGCCCATGGGTGCCTGGCTTAGCAATGTTTCCCTGAAGTACAAATTCTGGGCCGTCAACGCAGTGGCCTTTGTCACCACCTTGCTGCTGGTGCTGTACGCCGTGCACCTGGAGCAACGCGCACGTGCCGAGGCGGCTCAGAGCCAGGCGGCCGCACAAGCTCAGTTGCTGGCCGCCTGGCCAGCCGGGCAAGCACTGCCACGCCCGGCCAACGTCATCAGTTGGTCAACAGGGCAAACGCCAACCTACGCCGGGGAGGCGCTCGATGCCCTGCGCAACACCCAAGGCTGGGTAGAACTGCCGAGCGCCTGGATCCTCGGTGAAAACCCGCTGCGTGGCGCACAGGTGCTGCGCAACGGCGACCAGCAGTTGGCTGTGCTGGCTCAGTCCCCCAGTCTGCGTCAGGTTTTCTTCGATCGCTTCAGCAATTACGCGGTGTGTGTACTGATCCTGATGCTGGCCATGCTCGGCGCCTCCCAACTGCTGATCCGCTTCCTGCTCAGCCAGCTCAACACCCTCAAGGACGTGATGCTACACGTAGAAAAAACCGGCGACCTGTCGGCCCGCGTACCACTGGCCAGTGGCGACGAGGTCGGCCAGATGGCCGGGGCCTTCAACGCCATGCAGTCCACCTATCACCGCGTGGTCAGCACCGTCGCCCACAGCGCAGCACAACTGGACTCGGGCGCTGCACGCCTGGCCGCCAGCATGAGCGACGTACGCCATGGCATGCTCGGCCAGCAGAGTGAAACCGACCAGGCCGCCACTGCCATCAACGAAATGTCGGCGACCGTGCACCACATCGCCCAGCACGCCGGTGCCACCCGCGATTTGTCACAAACCGCCGACACCTTGGCCGGCAGCGGCCAAGCGGTGGTCAGCCGAGTGCAGGATTCGATTTCCGGGCTTTCCAGCGGCGTGCAGCAAACTGCCGAGATGATTCGACAGCTAGCCGAAGACAGTCAGAAGATCAACGGTGTAGTCAGTGTGATCCACAGTATTGCCGAACAGACCAACTTGCTGGCGCTCAATGCTGCCATCGAAGCCGCGCGCGCCGGCGACCTCGGCCGAGGCTTTGCCGTGGTGGCCGATGAAGTGCGCAACCTGGCCAAACGCGTGCAAACCTCCACGGATGAAATCACTACCATGGTTTCGGCCCTGCAGTCGGGTACCCGCGATGCGGTGGAGTTCATGCAGGAAAGCTCGTACAAGGCCGACGACTGCGTGCGTCAGGCACAGGAAGCCGGTGAGGCGCTGGCTGAAATTACCGGTGCCGTGGCGCAGATGCGCGAAAGCAATACCCAGATCGCTGTAGCGGCCGAGCAGCAAAGCCAGGTAGCCGAGGAAATGAACCGCGCGGTGGTCAGCATCCGCGATGTCACCGAGCGGACCGTGCAGCAGACGGTCGGTTCGGCGACTACCAGCAGCGAACTGGCGACCCTGGCCGGCGAGCTTAACAAGGCCATTGGCCAGCTCAAGCTATAGTCAGCATAGCTAGCCTCGATTGGCCCCCACTCGGGGGCCGCACTAAGCTTTGGGCATGACCGAGAGGAAATCCCCATGAGCAAACGCCTGCCCAATCTTCCCGCCTGGCAATGGCGCGGCTATCACCACAATCACCGCCACCCGGCCAACCTGGTACTGCACCTGATTGCTGTTCCGCTGTTCATTCTGGGGACACTACTGGTGCTGTCCGGCCTGTTCGGTTTCGACCTCGGCCAGATCGCGGTGGGTGTGATTGCCCTGGTCGCCGCGCTGGGCCTGCAGCGCCAAGGGCACCGCCTTGAAGCCGAGCAGCCCGAGCCGTTCGCCAACCGCCAGGATGCCGTGCAGCGCTTACTGACCGAGCAGTTCATCACCTTTCCGCGCTTCGTGCTGAGCGGGGCCTGGTGGAAGGCCTGGCGGGAGCGGCACAAGCACCGACACTGAGTCAGTTGCCGGAGCACTCCTTGTGAGCAGCCTTGCAAGGGTCAGGCGAAAACGGTGACGGTCTGCCGGCTCAACGCCAACAACTCGCCCTGCGCCGTCCACAACGCCGCAGCAGCGTGCCCATAGCCATCCCGCGCATGCTCGGTCTCCACGCAGTACCGACACCAATCCAGGGTCGACAGCTTCGCTGTTGGCTGGATGAACTCGATGGTCCAGGTCAGCGTACTGCCCGCAGCGGGCTGCTTGAGAAACGGCATAAGGCTGGGCGGCCAGGCATCGACCAACGCCAGCACGTGCGCCTCGCTCACCGGTTCTTCCAGCACATCCCGCAAGCGTACCCAACCGCCCATCCTGCGCGACTGATTGCCACTGAACGGCAACCCGCCCACTGCCCAGCGCAGGGCAACATGCCGCATGAACTCAGGGGTAACGCCTTTGATATAGGGCAACTCCGGGGCCGCCTCGTCGAGCGCAGGCATTTCTATGGCCGGTAACGCCGGCACTTCCACCACCGAAGGCCGGCCCGCACCGAAATTGCCCTGCACCAAGGTCACCACCTGGCCAGCCTGAACGGCGCGGCCCAGCAGCGTGCTAACCGCCTTGCCTTCGCGCAAAATCTCCACCTCGAAGCGGATGGGTACATCCGCCGCCGCGGGTGCCACAAAGCTGATGGCCAATGAGCGTACCGGGCGGTTGTCGCAGATCTTGAGGCGCATGGATTCATACACCATGGCCGCCATCAAGCCGCCAAAAGCAGCGCGCCCCTGGGCCCAACTGGGCGGGATGCTGACGGAATCCGGGTTGGCCCGCACGGCGTCGAGCAGTTGGTTGAAATTCATTGGCCGGCTCCTGCCTGCAAAGGAAAAGGTCCGCTCATCCTAGCCAGCAAACCCCGGGGAATCAGCCCGCATATCGGTCATTTTCCGTGATAGCGCCGCGTCAGTGCCTGTTGCAGGGCGTCCAGCGTCATATCTGACTGACGCTCCGCCTCATGCAGTTCCTGCTCCCAATCGGCCCTGCAGGGGAGCAGGTCGGCCTGGTCACGCGCTTGCAGCAGCCATTGCAGGCGGTCGTGCCAATCGCCCAGGTCGCCCTGTGCCTTTTTCAGCAGACGTTGCAGTTTTTTCCCAGCGTGATCGAGTTGCGGGTAGGCCTCATCACCATACCGCGCACGCTTGATCAGCAAACGCAGGCGGTGGCGATCGTGGGCCGGGTCCTGCAACGCTTCGTACAACTTGCGCCACTGCTTGACCAGACGCTTGTCGATGCGCTTGCCCAGCGACTTGACCAACCCCTCCCGGCCCGCCGCCCGCAGGAACAATGGAAAGGCGTCGAGAATCGCCAATACCCTTGCCAGCTGTGGGCTGGCAGCGACGCTGGCGAAGGTCCTGTCACGCCCCTGCAGACGCCGCTGCCCGGCTGCCGCATGACCGCGTCCGATCAGCTCGGCCGCCACTACCTCGCGATCACGCAAGGGCGTGGTAAGGGTACCCAGCGACCTTGCAGCATCCTCGAGCTGCTCCACGCCGGGCAGCCCACGCAGCGGCCTCAACAGACTGCGCAGGCGCCGCAAGGTGACACGCAGGTCGTGCAAGGCTTCGCTGTCGGTATTGGCAGCCAGGCGTTCACGACAGGCCAGCAACCGCACCTGCAAGGTCAGTATCTGGATAACTACATGGTCGAGCATGGCAGACATACGATGCTCCCTGATCAGCGCCCGGCGCGAGATTCACGAATGTAGAAGCGGGCCTTTTCGGCTTTGCGGGTACAGCTTTCAAAGCCTTCGAACTGCTGCTGGGTCTTGGCCCCCGTCAGCAAAGACAAGGCTTTGGAGTAACTGACGGCACCGGCGAAGCCTTCGGCCTTGGCCAGATCCAGCTCCTTCCAGGCGGCATCCAGCTGGGTCGCGCAGCTGTCACGGTAGGCCGTCTTGCCCGCGCAGCCAGCAAGGGCCAAGGCAATCAGTGGAAGGCAAATCCAGGCTTTCATCAGTAATACCTCTATGGAAGAACGGTGGCTGTTCGACGCGCCGACAGCTGGAAAGTGCCACGCCCGGCCGGCGTTGCCTGGCCAGTTTTATTACAGTAGCTCAGCACGATCTACATTGAAGCACAGGCAGCGATGGGTGCATTGTAGGACCATGATGGCACTGGCCGGGGAATGTTCATGAGTAAACGTGTGGCACTGGTACTGGGGTCGGGCGGAGCCCGAGGGTATGCGCACATCGGCGTAATAGAGGAAATCGAGCGCCGCGGCTACGACATAGCCTGCGTTGCGGGGTGTTCCATGGGTGCGGTGATTGGCGGTATCTATGCCGCTGGCAAGCTGGACGACTATCGCAACTGGATCGAGAGCCTCGACTACCTGGATGTGCTGCGCCTGGTCGACGTCAGCTTTCGCCTCGGTGCGATTCGCGGCGACAAGGTGTTCGGGCAGATCCGCAAGATCGTCGGCGAGATAAACATCGAGCAACTGCGCATCCCCTACACCGCAGTGGCCGCCGACCTAACCAACCAGCAGGAAATCTGGTTCCAGGAGGGTTGCCTGCACCAGGCCATGCGTGCCTCGGCGGCCATTCCCAGCCTGTTCACGCCGGTGATGCAAGGCAACCGTATGCTTGTCGACGGCGGCATTCTCAACCCGCTGCCAATCGTGCCTGTGGTGTCCAGCCATTGCGACCTGATCATCGCAGTCAACCTTAACGCCACCAACCAGAAGCAGTACCAGTTGCCGGTGATCGAGCGCCCGGCGGCCTTCAAGATGCGTTTTGACGCCTTGCTGAGCTCGCTGGGCTCACGCTTGCCATTCCGGCGTAAACCGGCGGAAGAGCTGATCCGCATCGAAAAGGAAATCGTCGCCGAAGGGTTGGCACCACCAAGCCCGTGGCTGACCGACAGCGCCGACCCGGAAAGCCAGCAATCAGCGGCGGCCCCGGAGCGCGAGGGCGCGCCTAAGTCGGCCACCGGTTCTTTCATCATCGACAACGTGGGGCCGGCCTCGCTGCTGGACTTGATCAACCAGAGCTTCGAGGTCATGCAGACTTCGTTGGCACAGTACAAGATTGCCGGCTATCCACCGGATGTGCTGATCAACGTGCCCAAGCGGGTGTGCCGGTTTTTCGAGTTCTACAAGGCGCCGGAGCTGATCGCCCTGGGGCGAGAGATTGCACGCGATACGCTGGATAGTTATGAAGGAGTGAAGCGGTAGAACCTGGTCGGCGCCGCCCCTGAGGCGGTGTGGTCTTCGACAATCACCGTCCGCGCGGCTGGCGAAAACGAAACAGGCCGCACGAAGCGGCCTGTTTCTTCATGCAACGAACACCTTAGTAACGAGTGATGTCTGCATTGGCTTCCAGCTGTTTGCGGTAAGCGGCAAAGTCCTGCTGGCCAGCACGTGACGCGAGGTAGCGGCGAATCTGCTGCTTCTCTTCGTCGGTGGCGGTAGCGCCTTCGTTCACACCCTTGAGCTGCAACACCACCAGGCTACCGTCACGCAGCACTACACTGCCGTAAACAGGCTTGTCCTTGGCTTGCGGCTTGCCCAGACGGAACAGTGCCTGCAGCTCGACCGGATCAATACCGTCCTCACCACGGGTGACGGCTTCATAGGCTTTCCAGCCCTGCCCTTCGTGCACGCTGCCTGCTGCGATGGAACCGTCGCGCAGGCCGGCAATCAGCTTGTCCGCCTTGGCCTTGAGCTCGGCAGTCGCCTTCTCTTTGGCCAGGTGCTCCCTGATGTTCTTGGCCACAGCTTCCAGCGGCAGTTGCTCTGGCTTGCGGTGCTCCTTGACGCGCAGCACCACGGTGGTCTCAGGGTCGAGTTCGATGGCGTTGCTGTTGGCACCCTCATCCAGCACTTCTTCAGAGAACGCAGCCTGCACCACCGAACGGTTCGCCGTAATGCCTTCACCACCCTCGCGGCCGAAGGCGGCGGAGGTGTGTACCTTGAGGTTCAGGTCCTGGGCCGGCTGAGCCAGGTCGGAAGCCTCGTAGGCAGCATCCTGCAACTGCTTGCTGGCGTCGACATAACGCTGCTCGACCAGCGGCATCTTCAGATCACGGGTCAGCTTGTCCTTCAAGCTGGCGAAGCTCGGTACTTCTGGCGCCTGCACGCCCAGCAGCTTGATCAGATGGTAGCCAAACTCGGTGCGCACCGGAGCAGATACCTGGCCATCCTGAAGCTTGTACAGCGCCTCTTCGAAGGCCGGGTCGTAGACGCCCGGGCCGGCGAAGCCGAGGTCACCACCGCTGTTGGCGGAGCCTGGGTCCTGGGAGAACTCCTTGGCCAGTGCGGCAAAGTCCTCACCCTTGGCCAGACGCTGCTCGATCTCTTCGGCGCGGGCCTTGGCCTGGGCGTCGGTGACCTTGTCGTTGACCTCGATGAGAATGTGCGCGGCATGACGCTGTTCAGCCAGGTTGGCGATTTCCTTCTCGTACTGAGCCTTGAGCTCTTCGTCGGTCACTTTGACCTGGTCGAAGAAGGCCGACTTCTTCAGCTCTATGTAGTCGATCACGACCTGGTCAGGCGACATGAACTCCTTGGCGTGCTGGTCGTAGTGCGCCTTGACCTCTTCGTCGCTGACCTTGACTGCGGCCGGGTCGGCCTTGAAGGTCAGGGAGGCGAAGTCGCGGGTCTGCTTTTCCAGGCGAGCAAAGGCATCGACCTGCTGATCGGTGACGAAGCTGCTACCGGCCAGGCCGGTGCGCAGTTGGCCGATGAGCATTTCCTCGCCAAGCATCTCGCGGAACTGCATGCGGCCGTAGCCCATCTGGCGGATCACCTGATCGAAACGCTCAGCGCTGAACTTGCCGTCCACCTGGAATTCAGGGGTCTGCAAGATCACCTGATCCAGTGCGGCGTCAGAGAAAGCGAACTTGGCATCTTCAGCGCCTTGTAGCAGCAGCTTGCGGCTGATCAGCCCCTTGAGTGCTTCTTCACGCAGCAACTTGTCATCCAGCAGCGCCGGGTCGAAATCCTTGCCCAACTGTTGCATCAGTTGACGGCGCTGCATCTCGGCCGCCTGGCTCAGTTCGTTCTGGCTGATGGTCTGGCCGTTCACCTTGGCGGCGTCCTGGCTATGAGTGGCGGCCTGAAAAATGGCTTCGAAACCGGTCAATGCCATCAACACGACGATAAGGCCGATGATGGTCTTGGCAATCCAACCTTGTGAATTGTCCCTGATATTTTGCAGCATGCGTCCCCCAGAAACGGCTGTACCACTGCGTCGACAACCGCGGAGCGTGGGTAGAATCCTGATAAAAGAAAGGCGCATCCGAGGATGCGCCTTTTCTTAGCAAACGTGTCAGGCGGGAACGTTTGCGCCCCGCCATCACCGTGCTCGGACCAGGCCAGGCCGGGCCCGGCTGAAAGACGACTTAGTTGACGGCGTCTTTCAGGCCTTTGCCTGCCTTGAAACCTGGAACCTTGGCGGCTTCGATCTTGATGGCCTTGCCGGTTTGCGGGTTGCGGCCGGTACGCTCGGCGCGCTCCTTGACCGAGAAGGTACCAAAGCCAACCAGTACCACATCGTCACCTTGCTTCAGGGCGCCGGTGACGGATTCGATGACTGCGTCCAGCGCACGGCCGGCTACAGCTTTCGGGATGTCAGCAGATGCGGCGATAGCGTCAATCAGTTCCGACTTGTTCACTCTAAGTCCCCTTATTTCTCTATTGAGTTTGTTTCTAAGTATGTAATGAAAAGCTTATGAAACGTGTGCTGGGCGGCCTGACGACAATAGCGTGCCGCTTTATAGCAAGGCCTCGAAAAAACTGTCAAGGAAAGCCCCCCAGCCGAAAACTACTAATGCGTGCTAATTCTTTCCTTGGCATCGCCGTCGCGCTTTTCATCTTTCGCGACAATCTCCGGAGCCACATCTGGCAAGGGCTCCGGGGCGTATTGCAGCGCAATTTGCAGGACTTCGTCAATCCATTTGACCGGTTTGATCTGAAGATCCTGTTTGATATTTTCAGGAATCTCCTTGAGATCGCGAACATTCTCCTCGGGAATGATCACCGTCTTGATCCCGCCACGGTGTGCCGCCAGCAGTTTTTCCTTCAACCCGCCAATGGCCAATACCTGGCCACGCAAGGTGATTTCGCCGGTCATGGCCACGTCGGCACGTACCGGAATCTGCGTCAGCGCCGACACCAATGCGGTGCACATGCCGATACCGGCACTAGGGCCGTCCTTCGGCGTGGCGCCCTCAGGCATGTGGATGTGCACGTCGTGCTTCTCGTGGAAGTCGGCGGCAATCCCCAGGCTGCGGGCGCGGCTGCGCACCACGGTCTGCGCGGCAGTAATCGACTCGACCATGACATCGCCCAGCGAGCCGGTCTTGATCAACTGGCCCTTGCCGGGGATGACCACGGCCTCGATGGTCAGCAACTCGCCGCCCACCTGGGTCCAGGCCAGGCCGGTAACCTGGCCGATCTGGTCCTGCTGCTCGGCAAGGCCATAGCGGAACTTGCGCACGCCCAGCAGGTGCTCCAGCTGCTCGCTGGCCACCTTGACCTTGACCTGCTTCTGCCCGGTATGTTCCTTGACCACCTTGCGGCAGACCTTGGCAATTTGCCGCTCCAGGCCCCGTACACCGGCTTCACGGGTGTAGTAGCGGATGATGTCGCGAATCGCCGAGACGTCGACTTCCAGCTCTTCCTTCTTCAAGCCGTTGGCCTTGACCTGCTTGGGCACCAGGTACTTGACCGCGATGTTGATCTTCTCGTCCTCGGTGTAACCAGGCAGGCGGATGATTTCCATCCGGTCCAGCAGCGCCGGCGGGATGTTCATCGAGTTCGAGGTGCACAGGAACATCACGTCCGAGAGGTCATAGTCGACCTCCAGGTAGTGGTCGTTGAAGTTGTGGTTCTGCTCAGGGTCGAGCACTTCCAGCAGCGCCGAGGCCGGGTCACCGCGCATGTCGCTGCCCATCTTGTCGATCTCGTCGAGCAGGAACAACGGGTTGCGCACGCCCACCTTGGTCATCTTCTGGATCAGGCGACCCGGCATGGAACCGATATAGGTACGGCGGTGGCCACGGATCTCGGCCTCGTCACGCACGCCACCCAGGGCCATGCGCACGAACTTGCGGTTGGTGGCGGCAGCGATCGACTCGGCCAGCGAGGTCTTGCCGACGCCGGGTGGGCCGACCAGGCACAGCACCGGGCCGCGGATTTTCTTGACGCGCTTCTGCACGGCAAGGTACTCGAGGATGCGTTCCTTGACCTCTTCCAGGCCATAATGGTCGGCATCGAGGATTTCCTCGGCCTTGGTCAGGTCCAGACGCACCTTGCTCTGTGCCTTCCACGGCACCTGCACCAGCCAGTCGAGGTACGAGCGCACCACGGTAGCTTCGGCCGACATCGGAGACATTTGCTTGAGCTTGTTCAGCTCCGCCTGGGCCTTGGCCAGGGCATCTTTAGGCAGACCTGCGGCTTCGATGCGCTTTTTCAGCTCTTCGACTTCATTGTGGCCTTCGTCACCATCGCCAAGCTCTTTCTGAATGGCCTTCATCTGCTCATTCAGGTAGTACTCGCGCTGGCTGCGCTCCATCTGCTTCTTGACCCGGCCGCGAATGCGCTTTTCGACCTGCAGCAGGTCGATTTCGGCATCCAGCAGTGCCAGTACGTGCTCGACACGGGTAGTCAAGTCGACGATTTCAAGAATTTCCTGCTTCTGCTCGATCTTCAGGGCCATGTGCGCGGCCATGGTGTCGACCAGGCGCCCTGGCTCTTCGATGCTGTTCAGCGAAGACAGCACTTCGGCAGGCACTTTCTTGCCCAGCTGAACATACTGCTCGAACTGCGACAGCAGCGTGCGCACGAACACTTCCGACTCGCGTTCGGCAGTGTCGGTTTCGTCGATGAGGGAGACTTCGGCACGGATGTGCCCTTCAACTTCGGAGAAGCGCTCGACCGCACCACGCTGCTCGCCTTCGACCAGCACCTTGACGGTGCCATCAGGCAGCTTCAGCAGTTGCAGCACGGTGGCAACGGTACCGACGCGGTACAGGGCGTCCTCACCCGGGTCGTCGTCGGCTGGATTCTTCTGGGCCAGCAGAAGGATCTGCTTTTCGCCCGTCATCGCCGCCTCGAGGGCTTCGATGGACTTTTCACGCCCCACGAACAGCGGGATAACCATGTGCGGGTAAACAACGACATCGCGCAATGGCAAAAGAGGCAAGTCGAGGGTGGTCTTCATGATTTCGCCTCTACAGCGGCCTTATGGCCGGAAACCGGTGGAAATGATGCTTGGACCTAATGTGGGGGCACGCTTGGGAAATTACAAGCGCTTGCTCAGGAAAAGCAGAAAGGGGCCCGTAGGCCCCCATCTTGCTTGCAACCGAGAACCGGCCTTCGCCTGAATCAGGCGTCTGGCGCGGCCTTGGCTTGCGGTTCGCTGTTTTCGTAAATCATCAGCGGCTGCGAGGTGCCCTCAATGACGCTCTCGTCGATAACTACCTTGCTGACATCCTTTTTCGAAGGAATCTCGTACATGGTATCGAGCAGCACGCCTTCGAGGATCGAACGCAGGCCACGAGCGCCAGTCTTGCGCTCCAGGGCCTTGCGTGCAACGGCCTTGAGCGCATCGCTACGGAACTCGAGGTCAACGCTTTCCATCTCGAACAGCTTGGCATACTGCTTGGTCAAGGCATTCTTCGGCTCAGTGAGAATCTGCATCAACGCAGCCTCATCCAGCTCGTCAAGGGTAGCCAGTACCGGCAGACGGCCGACGAATTCCGGAATCAGGCCAAACTTGACCAGATCGTCCGGCTCGACCTCACGCAGGGATTCGCCAACCTTCTTGCCCTCTTCCTTGCTGCGCACTTCAGCTCCAAAACCGATGCCACCCTTGGTGGAACGGTTCTGGATGACCTTTTCCAGGCCCGAGAACGCACCACCACATATGAACAGGATGTTGCGGGTATCAACCTGCAGGAACTCCTGTTGCGGGTGCTTACGGCCACCCTGCGGCGGAACCGAGGCCACGGTGCCCTCGATCAGTTTCAGCAGTGCCTGCTGCACGCCCTCACCGGAAACATCACGGGTGATGGACGGGTTGTCCGACTTGCGCGAGATCTTGTCGATTTCGTCGATGTAGACAATGCCCATCTGGGCCTTCTCAACGTCGTAGTCGCACTTCTGCAACAGCTTCTGGATGATGTTCTCGACGTCCTCACCCACATAACCGGCCTCGGTCAGGGTGGTGGCGTCAGCAATAGTGAACGGTACGTTCAACAGACGTGCCAGGGTTTCGGCGAGCAGGGTCTTGCCCGAGCCAGTCGGCCCGATGAGCAGGATGTTGCTCTTGCCCAGTTCGACTTCGTCACCCTTCTTGTCACGCTGGTTCAGGCGCTTGTAGTGGTTGTACACCGCTACGGCCAGCACCTTCTTTGCGCGCTCCTGACCAATGACGTACTGGTCCAGGATGCCGCTGATTTCTTTCGGCGAAGGCAATTTGTGCGCGCTGCTCTCGGCCTGGGCTTCCTGCACCTCCTCACGGATGATGTCGTTGCACAGGTCGACGCACTCGTCGCAGATAAATACCGAGGGCCCGGCAATCAGTTTGCGCACTTCGTGCTGGCTTTTGCCGCAGAAGGAGCAATAAAGCAATTTGCCGCTGTCCTCGCCGTTACGGGTGTCAGTCATTCGATCGATCCAATCCGGTAGGCTTGCAACACAAGATGAAGGCAATTGCGGGCTTTTTCAAGTCCGCAGGTAGGCGCTTTCGACGCCCACCTGCTCTGACCCCCCGGTTCAGGAGGCCAGTTGCCGCTTGTCATAGACCGAGTCGATCAGGCCGTACTCGGCTGCGCGCGAGGCGCTCATGAAGTTGTCACGTTCGGTGTCACGCTTGATGGTCTCGAGGTCCTGGCCGGTGTGATAGGCCAGCAGCTCGTTCAGACGGGCCTTGATATTGAGGATTTCCTGGGCGTGGATCTCGATATCGGTGGCCTGACCCTGGAAGCCGCCCAGCGGCTGGTGGATCATCACGCGCGAGTTCGGCAGGCAATGACGCTTGCCCTTGGCACCTGCCGCCAGCAGGAAGGCGCCCATGCTGCAGGCCTGGCCGATGCAGATGGTCGAAACGTCCGGCTTGATGAACTGCATGGTGTCGTAGATCGACATGCCGGCAGTGACGGAACCGCCCGGCGAGTTGATGTACAGATGGATATCCTTGTCCGGGTTTTCCGCCTCAAGGAACAGCAGTTGCGCAACGACGAGATTGGCCATGTAGTCCTCTACCGGGCCAACCAGGAAGATCACACGCTCCTTCAACAGGCGCGAGTAGATGTCGTAAGCGCGTTCGCCACGGGCGGACTGCTCGATAACCATCGGGACCAGGCCGCCTGCGGCCTGGATGTCAGAGCTCTGCTGAATATAAGAATTGCGGGACATGTCCTGCGCTCACTCCCAAATAGTCATGGCTTGAATACGCACAAGCCAGCTCGAAGGCTGGCTTGTGGAGGTTTCCTACGAGAGAAGCCTGTTACTCAGCAGCGGCAGGAGCCTCGGCTGGTTTAACGGCTTCTTCGTACGAGACCGACTTGTCGGTCACAGTCGCTTTCTGCAGAACAGTATCTACAACTTGTTCTTCCAGCACAACCGAACGCACTTCGTTCAGTTGCTGGTCGTTCTTGTAGTACCAGGCGATGACCTGCTCAGGCTCCTGATAAGCCGAAGCCATTTCTTCGATCATCTCGCGAACCTTGGCGTCGTCTGGCTTCAGCTCGAACTGCTTGACCACTTCGGCCACGATCAGGCCCAGCACAACGCGGCGCTTGGCTTGCTCTTCGAACAGCTCGACTGGCAACTGCTCAGGTTTGATGTTGCCACCGAACTGCTGAACAGCCTGCACGCGCAGACGGTTGACTTCGTTTTCCAGCAGGGCTTTTGGCACTTCGATCGGGTTGGCGGCCAGCAGACCGTCCATGACCTGGTTCTTGACCTTGGTCTTGATCGCCTGACGCAGCTCACGCTCCATGTTCTTGCGGACTTCGGCGCGGAAGCCTTCCAGCGTCGATTCCTTGATGCCGAACTGGGCGAAGAACTCTTCGTTCAGTTCTGGCAGTACAGGTGCCGAAACGCTGTTGACGGTGATGGTGAACTCAGCGGCTTTGCCAGCCAGGTCCAGGTTCTGGTAGTCCTCTGGGAAGGTCACGTTGACAACGCGCTCTTCGCCAGCCTTGGCGCCAACCAGACCTTCTTCGAAGCCTGGGATCATGCGGCCGGAACCCAGCACCAGCAGGGTGCCCTTGGCCGAACCACCGGCAAACACTTCACCGTCGACCTTGCCGACGAAGTCGATGTTGACCTGGTCGTCGTTCTGCGCAGCGCGCTCGACGGCCTCGAAGCGGGTGTTCTGCTTGCGCAGCACTTCCAGCATGTTGTCCAGGTCGCTGTCAGCCACTTCGGCGCTCAGGCGCTCGACCTTGATCGACTCCAGGCCTGCAACCGTGAACTCGGGGAACACTTCGAAGATGGCGACGAATTCCAGATCCTTGCCCTTTTCGAAGGACTTCGGCTCTACGGCCGGGGAACCAGCCGGGTTCAGCTTCTGCTCGACGATGGCTTCGTAGAAGGAGGCCTGCACCAGGTCACCGAAAGCCTCTTGACGGGCGTCCGCCTCGAAACGCTGACGGATCACGGTCATCGGTACCTTACCAGGACGGAAGCCCGCGATCTTGGCGCGCTTGGCAGTCTGCTGCAGACGCTTGTTGACTTCGTTCTCGACGCGCTCGGCCGGAACGGCGATGGTCATGCGGCGCTCGAGAGCGGAAGTGTTTTCAACAGAAACTTGCATGGATATTCCTCGTTGCACAGACGTTAGCCGGCGTTAGCCCGACTCCAGAATCAAGGGCAAACATTCTAGTGAGTCACGCAGCAGAAGTCACCCCACACGGGACGACGGGAAACAACGCCGGTCGATTAACTTAAAGGCCCGCACGGCGCACCGCCGAGCCTGCTTCCAATCGGGGCTGCACGACGCCCGGGGCGGCCTGCAGCCGAAATACCTTGTCAAACAACTACCAGCAACGCATTCGCTTCCTTTATTCAGGATCGATTTCGTTGAACTGGCAGTATTCCTCCCATTCCAGCCCCAGCGCCTCGGCCACTTCACGGTGCGTTTCCAGGCGCATGGCCTGCAGCTGCTCCGGGGACTCGGCAATCAATTGCAGCGCCAGCTCCCAAGGCTCGATACCCTGCTCCGCGGCTGCATCCTCGAACGCCCATTCGATCTGCTGAGCCTGCTCGCGCGCATCCAGCTCGCGGATCTCCTCGAGCAACTGCGGACTGGCTTCGGCAAAGCGCTGCAGCGCCAGGGCCTGACGGGCTTCTTTCGCAATCATGGTGGTGTCCTTTGCCGGCCAAACGGGCCGGTGTTTCAACCGGCTGAAATCTAACAGCTTTTATTGGGGTGCCACCAGAGGATTACAAGGGGGCAGGAGGTGTTTTGGTCGGGACGCGACTCACCACCGCCACGCGGACCCAAAACAAAAAGGCGCCCGATCTCACGATCAAGGCGCCTTTCAGGAATATGGGGTGGACGATGGGAATCGAACCCACGACAACTGGAATCACAATCCAGCGCTCTACCAACTGAGCTACGCCCACCATATTGCGGTCTTGCGGTACAACTTTACAGAAGCATGGTGCGGACGAAGAGACTCGAACTCTTACAGCTTGCGCCGCTGGAACCTAAATCCAGTGTGTCTACCAATTTCACCACGTCCGCGTAACGCTTAAAACAAAGGCGCCAGATGCTATCGAGGCGCCCTTGAAGAATATGGGGTGGACGATGGGAATCGAACCCACGACAACTGGAATCACAATCCAGCGCTCTACCAACTGAGCTACGCCCACCATATTGCATTACAGTCTACTTGCTTGCCAAAGCTGCCTAATGGCGCGCCCGGCAGGACTCGAACCTGCGACCATCCGCTTAGAAGGCGGATGCTCTATCCAGCTGAGCTACGGGCGCTTAAGCTTGAAGCCTAACCGAACGAGACGCTAACAAGGAACTGTTAAACCACTCATTCTGCCCGACTTAGCCAACCAGTGCTAGGCTGTGCCCGACAAGTGCGGCGAATCTTATAGTCGACCCCGAAAGTCGTCAACACCTTTTTCGAAAAAATTTAAATTATTTAAGGGCTTAGGGGATTTGCCCGACCACCCGCCTTTGCCCTTGGCCCATGTCGTGCGAGAATGCGCGCTCTTTATTGTTCCTTCTCGATGGTTAATCACGCGTCTATGACTGCACACCTAATCGATGGCAAGGCTATCGCCGCCAGCCTGCGCCAGCAGATCGCTCAACGTGTCGTGGAGCGTCGCCAGCAAGGCCTGCGCACGCCGGGCCTGGCAGTGATCCTGGTCGGCACCGACCCCGCCTCCCAAGTCTATGTCTCGCACAAGCGCAAGGACTGCGAAGAGGTCGGTTTCATTTCGCAGGCGTTCGACCTGCCCAGCGAGACCACGCAACAAGCCCTGACCGAGCTGATCGACCGTCTCAATGACGATCCGGCCGTCGACGGCATCCTGCTGCAACTGCCGCTGCCGGCGCACCTGGACGCCTCGCTGCTGCTCGAGCGCATTCGCCCGGACAAGGATGTGGACGGCTTCCATCCGTACAACATCGGCCGCCTGGCCCAGCGTATTCCGCTGCTGCGCCCGTGCACACCGAAAGGCATCATGACCCTGCTGGAAAGCACCGGCCAGGACCTGTACGGCATGAACGCGGTGATCGTCGGCGCGTCCAACATCGTTGGCCGCCCGATGGCCATGGAGCTGCTGCTGGCCGGCTGCACCGTGACCGTCTGCCACCGCTTCACCAAAGACCTGGCCGGCCATGTCGGGCGTGCCGACCTGGTGGTCGTGGCTGCCGGCAAGCCGGGCCTGGTCAAGGGTGAGTGGGTCAAGGAAGGCGCCATCGTCATCGACGTGGGCATCAACCGCCAGGAAGACGGCAAGCTGGTCGGCGACGTGGTCTACGAGACTGCCTTGCCACGCGCCGGCTGGATCACACCGGTGCCGGGCGGCGTCGGGCCGATGACCCGGGCGTGCCTGCTGGAGAACACGCTGTATGCAGCAGAAGAACTGCACAAGTAATACCGCGTGATGCAAAAACGGCACCTCTTGCAGGTGCCGTTTTTTTGCCCGTGATTGATGGTGCGGGTCAAGACCACCGCCCGCTGATGGCCTTCAAGGGTCACGCCACTCCACTGGCTGCCGGTAGGCCTGCGCCCAAGCTTGCACTTCACTGGCTGGCATCGGCCGGGCAATGCAGTAACCCTGCGCCAGCTCACAGCCCAGGCCCATCAGTACCCGCCCGTGCTCGACACTCTCCAGCCCCTCGGCAATCACCTCGCGGCCAAACGCCCGGGCCAGGCCGATCACCGCCTCCGTCAGCGCCAGGTCGTCCTGGTCATGAAGGATGTCCCGCACGAATGACTGGTCGATCTTGATTGTCTGGGTCGGCAAGCGCTTCAGGTAACTCAACGACGAATAACCAGTGCCGAAATCGTCCAGCGAGAAACGCACACCCAGCGCACGGCAGGCATCCAGGCAGCGGCTGACGTGCTGCAGGTTGTCGATGGCCACTGACTCGACGATTTCCAGATCCAGCAGCGCCGGGTCCACCGCCGGGTACGCTGCCAGCAGCTGCTGCAAGCGCTCGGCAAAGTCACTACGCTGCAAATGCCGCGCGGCGATATTCACGCTCAACGACCAAGGCCGCCCTTGCAGCTGCCAGACCTGCAACTGGCTCAACGCCTGCCCGATCACCCACTCGCCGATTTCGACGATCAGGTCGGTCTGCTCTACCCAAGGCAGGAAATCGCCGGGCGGCACCACGCCACGGCCAGGCCGTTGCCAGCGCAATAAGCCCTCGAAGCCCAGTACCTTGCCACTGCGCAGGTTGACCTTGGGTTGGTAATAAAGACACAGCTCACGGTTGCGCAGCGCCCGGCGCACGCGCGCCACAGTCTGGTGGGTGGCCTTGAGCTCCTGCTCCTGCGACACATCGAACAGATGGTAACGGTTGCGCCCGCGCTGCTTGGCCACATACATGGCCTGATCGGCGTGGCGCACCAGGGTGTCGGCATCTTCATCATCCTGCGGGTACAGGGTCACGCCGATACTGGCACTGAGCGACAGCGTATGCTCACGCACCACACAAGGCGCCGCCAATGCCCGCAGTACCCGCTGCAGGGCTGCATGCAGCTGACACTCATCGTCGACGTCGCGCAGGATCAGCACGAACTCGTCGCCCGACAGCCGGGCCACGGCATCACCACCGCGCAGGATGCTCTTCAAGCGCTGCGCCACTTCCACCAGCAGCAGGTCACCCACGGCATGCCCGTAGCCGTCGTTGACCGCCTTGAAACCATCCAGGTCGAGCATGCACACCGCCAGCGAGATACCTTCACGACGCGAGTAGGCCAGGGCCTGATTCAGCAGGTCGGACAGATAGGCGCGGTTGGGCAGGCCGGTGAGCACATCGTGGCCCACCCGCCACTGCAAGGTATGCAGCAGCTGGCGCTTCTCGGTGACGTCAAAGCGGATCGACACATACTTGCGCACCTGGCCTGAAAGCGGATCGACCAGTGGCACCATGGTGCTGTCGACCCAATACAACGAACCGTCCTTGGAGCGGTTGCAGATTTCACCCTTCCACACCCGCCCGGCGACCAAAGCCCGCCACATGCCGACAAAGAACGTCGGCTCATGCAGGCCGGAATTGAGGATGCGGTGATTGGCCCCCAGCAGTTCCTCGCGGCTGTAGCCCGAGATGCTGCAGAACTGCTGATTGACGTAGGTAATGTTCCCACGCAGGTCGGTTTCCGAAAAGATCGCGGCCGCGTCCACGGCCGCGCGATAGTTATCATCCATAAAGCATCCTGCCTTAGCGGTTGAAGCGCTCCACCAGGGCGCGCAATCCGGCGCATACATGTTCCAGTTCGGTACCGCGCGAGGCGGCGGCGTTGGCGCTGTGGGCGCTGTGCTGGGCAATACCGGCTACGCCGTTGATCTGCCGCGAAACGTCTTCTGCCACCGCCGACTGCTGCTGCGAAGCGGTGGCCATCTGCTGGCTCATGTCGCTGATACGCTGAACCGCGTCACGAATGCCATGCAGCGCCTGCCGGGCTTCCTGCACTTGGGCAACGCCCTGCTCGGCACCGTCGATGCCTTGACTGGCGATCGCCACGGCTTCCTCGGCGCCACTGCGCAGGGTATCGATGATGGCCTGGATGTGCAGGGTGGACTGGCGGGTCTTGTCGGCCAGTGCACGCACCTCGTCGGCGACCACGGCAAAGCCGCGGCCTTGCTCGCCCGCACGGGCAGCCTCGATGGCGGCGTTGAGGGCCAGCAGGTTGGTCTGCTCGGCAATGCCGCGGATCATCCCGGCGGCCTCGGCAATGGCGCCGGTCTGGCCAGCCAGGTGGCTGACTGCCTGATTGATCTGCCTCACAGTACTGGCCAAGGTCCGAATGGCCGCACCACTGGCATCGGCCACCTGGCTACCTTGCTCGGCCAGCAGATGCGCCGTGTGTGCCTCGGCGGCGGTCAACTGCACGTGGTTGGCCACTTCGCCGATGGAGGCGGCCATCTGATTCATTGCAGTGGCGCTCAGGTCGGTCTCGGCACGTTGCTCCAGCAATGCCGCCTCGGTGCTGCGCGACAACTGCCCGGCATCGCGAGCAGCCACGGCCATTTGCCCGGCCAGGTCGCTCAGCCGCGTCAAGGCAGTTTTCAGGCGCGCCTCTTCGCTGATCAGCATCAGTTGCAACTGCCCGGCAGCCCCCGTCAGGTCGCTGTAGGTCAAGGCTGCAACCGGGTCGGCGAAGGCACCTTCGGCGCCCTGTACAATTTGCTGTAGCTGCCGCCCGAGGGCGTTGCGCGCCCACAGGCCACAGCCCACGAACAGCCCCAGGGTCAGCCCCTGCCCCACCAGGCCGGGCCACAACTGGTTGGCACCCACCGCCAGCAGCCCGCCGGCCAGTGGCAAGGCCAAGGCCTGCATCAGCAAGCTCAGCCGGCGCGACGCAGGCAATGCCGCCTGGCCGTTGCGCAGCCGCGCATACAGGGCTTCTGCACGGGCTACTTGCTCGCGCGTAGGGCATACGCGCACCGACTCGTAACCCACAACCCGCCCACCTTCGAGGATGGGCGTGACGTAAGCATTGACCCAGTAATAGTCGCCGTTACGGCAGCGGTTCTTGACGATACCCATCCAGCTTTTGCCGGCTTTCAGGTAGCGCCACATCAACTCGTACACCGCCGGCGGCATATCCGGGTGGCGCACCAGATTATGCGGGCTGCCGATCAGTTCGGCCTCGCTGTAGCCACTGATGGCGGCAAACTCTGGGTTGCAGTAGGTGATCAGGCTGGCGGTATCGGTAGCAGAAATCAGCCGCTGATGGGGGGGGAAACGTTGCTCGACCGGGGTTACCGGCAAGTTGAGGCGCACGATGAGACTCCATTCAATGACAAGCCGGCACCCAGTTCATCGACGGCCATCGGAACCGATTCATGGCGATCCGCTCCAATGGGCAAAAGCGCTTCCTGCCGTTGCAGCACGAGGCCGAACGGTACAAGGAAGATGACGATGACTGACCGGTCAAGCCATGAATTCTACGAAATTCATCACATAAATAAAACAAAGGTGATCGATCATGGCGTTGCGCCACATGGATAGATATCGTTAAGTTCTTGATTCTAAATGGGAATTAAGCGATGACGAGATCAGCTTTGGGTATCGCCCTGCGCCGCTACCGCAAGCTGGCGGGCCTGACCCAGGCACAACTGGCCGAACGGACCGGCTTCGACCCCAAGACCATCAGCCGTTTCGAAACCAGCACCTACACCCCCAGCATCGATGCAATCATGGCGTTTGCCCAGGTGCTGGGCGTCAAGACCAAGGACTTCTTCGCTGAACCGGACGACGAAGAGGAGCAGCGCGCCTACCTGTTCGGCGTCATCCACAACGCCCCACCCAAAGATCTTGGCAAGTTGATTGCAGCAGTGGACCAGGCACTGGCCAAGCCCTGAGCTATTTCACGCGCCCGCCTTCACGGCACGCACCGAACTAGAGCATGGCAGGCTGGATTGCCCCACAACTGGTCAGACCGGTAAGGCCAAAAATCCTTGCAATCAGGGATTTTTCGCGCTTTTATGGCCTCGCGCTGAACAAACCGGTAAGACCACAATAATTAAGTCCTGCGCTCTTTCGCCCCGTGCGGCTACCGAAGCAAGGACACCGATCAGAGACTCCTCCCATGCTCAAATGGTGCTCGCGTTCGATTTTCCTGCAAGTCGTACTCGGCCTTGCCCTCGGCATCGCCTGCGGTCTGAGCTTCCCCGACCTCTCCCTGCAACTCAAACCCCTCGGCGACGGCTTCATCAAGCTGATCAAGATGCTCATCGGCCTGATCGTGTTCTGCGTGGTGGTCAGCGGCATTTCGGGTGCGGGCGATCTGAAAAAGGTCGGGCGCATCGGCCTGAAGTCGGTGATCTACTTCGAAGTGCTGACGACCCTGGCGCTGGTGATCGGCCTGGTGTTCGCCTTCAGCAGTGGCATTGGCAGCGGTGCCAATATTCATCTGGACCAACTCTCCGCCGCCGATGCCAACGGCTTGGCCGAGCGCGGCCAGCACATCCATGGCGCCACGGCGTTCTTCATGGACCTGATCCCCAGCTCGGTAATCGGTGCGTTCGCCGACAACAACATTCTTCAGGTGCTACTGTTCTCGGTGCTGTTCGGCAGCGCGCTGAACCTGGTGGGTGACTCGGCCGCCGGCATCTCGCGGCTGATCAACGAACTGAGCCATGTGATCTTCCGCATCATGGGCATGATCGTGCGCCTGGCGCCGATCGGCGTGTTCGGCGCCATCGCCTTCACCACCAGCAAGTATGGCCTGGAGTCGCTGCAGCACCTGGGCGGGCTGGTGGCGCTGTTCTACCTCACCTGTGCCGGCTTCGTGCTGATCGTGCTGGGCACCGTCATGCGCTTGTCGGGCCTTAAACTGCTGCCGTTGATCAAGTATCTGCGTGAAGAGCTGACCATCGTCCTGGGCACCGCCTCTTCCGACGCCGTACTGCCACAGATCATGCGCAAGCTTGAGCACCTGGGCATCGGCAGTTCCACGGTCGGCCTGGTGATCCCCACAGGTTACTCGTTCAACCTCGATGGTTTCTCCATCTACCTGACCCTGGCGATCGTGTTCATCGCCAACGCCACCGGCACGCCACTGGAAATGACCGACCTGCTGACCATCCTGCTGGTGTCGCTGGTGACTTCCAAGGGGGCTCACGGCATCCCAGGCTCGGCACTGGTGATTCTTGCCGCCACCCTGACTGCGGTACCGGCGATCCCTGTGGTAGGCCTGGTACTGGTGCTGGCGGTGGACTGGTTCATGGGTATCGGCCGGGCGTTGACCAACCTGATCGGCAACTGCGTGGCCACCGTGGCCATTGCCCGTTGGGAGAAGGACATTGACCTGGAGCGCGCGCAGAACGTGCTCGACGGCAAGCCTGGCTTTGCCCACACACCCCGCAAGCAACCCACCGCCCATCAACAGGAATTCTGAGCGAACGTGGCCGGCGTTGACGCCGGCCCTTCCAGGAGCGAAACGTGATCAGCTCATCAACCGTCGTCAACTCAGTGGTCGAAAAGCTCCGCCAGGCCCTGGCCCGCGGCCAATGGCGCACCGGCGACATGCTGCCAGGCCAGCGCGAACTGGCCGAACAACTGGGCATCAGCCGCCCCAGCCTGCGCGAAGCGGTAACCGTGCTGGAAACACTGGGCCTGGTGCGCTCGTTGCCAGGCAAGGGCGTATTGGTGCTGGATGCCGATGTCCAGGCGTCGGGTGTGGAAACCAGCGCTGCGGCCAGCCTGGCCGACGTGCTGGAGCTGCGCTACACACTCGAACCGTTCATCGTCGGCCTGGTGGCGCAGTCGGCCAACAGCCAGGACATCGGTCAGCTGCGCCTGACCCTGATGGACATGCGCGAAGCGCTGGAGGCCGATGACAGCGAAGCCGGGGTCAAAGCCTACATTGCCTTCCATGAAGCGCTGTTTGCCCTGACCACCAACCCGATCTTCCAGAGCGTGGTGCAGCAGACCGGGAATGCGCTGAAGCAAAGCGCCGACATGCTGCGCAACTCGCCAGAGCACCTGGCCGCGCGACTGAAGGAGAACGAAGCGGTGGTGCGCGCCATTCGCGAACGCAACAGCGCCCAGGCCAGTGCCCAGATGCGTCAGCACATCGTGGCCGAAGGGCTGCGCATGGGCATTGCGCTGAATATCCCGGACGAACATCCGCATCCATGACCTCAGGAGAGTGACCATGAACGCCGTCCCCCACTTGCCTGCCCTGCTCGCGGCCGGCGAAACCCGTCTGTCGGCCGAGCAGATTTACCCGCGGCTGTTCGACGCCATTCTCGAACAGCGCCTGCCACCGGGCAGCCTGTTGCCCGAACAGGCGCTGGGCCATGCATTTGGTGTCAGCCGCACGGTGATCCGCCGCGTGCTCGGGCGCCTGTCCGACCAGCAGGTGGTGGTACAGCGCCCCAGTCACACCGCACATCTGGCCGCGCCTGACCCAGACCAGGCACGCCAGGTGCTGAGTGCCCGGCGTCTGGCCGAAACCACGCTGATCACCCTGGCCGCGCAACGCGCCCGGCCGGTGCAGGTACGCCAGCTACGGCAACTGGTGGAGCGCGAGCGCCAGCACCATGAGCGTGGCGAACGCTGCGCGGCGATCCGCCTGGGCGGCGAGTTCCACCTGAAACTGGCGCAGGTGGCGGCCAATGCGCCGCTGGCGCGGTTTCTCAATGGGCTGGTGCCGATGACCTCGCTGATCATCGCTCGCTACGAATCGCCGTGCTGCGATCATTGTGCGTGGGAAGAGCATGCGGCGATCATCGATGCCGTGGAGCAAGGTGATGCCGAGGCGGCCTTGGGATTGATGCACAGGCACCTTGACCGCCTGGAAGAAAAGCTGGACCTGGAATAACCCGACCAGGCTGACGCGATCGCTCCCACCCAGGCCGCGCTCACGCAACCCTTTGCAGCGGTACTGGGCGGGCGATGGGCTGCACAGCAGCCCCGATAACCCCACCCTATACTGCGAGAACCAGCCCAGCCTCTACCAGGGAGGCGGTCGCGTGAGCTCTCGAATCCTCCTGCTGCTATGCCTTCTGCTGGCCCTCGGCGGTTGTGCCAGCAAGCGCCCCCCTGCCCCACCGCCGCCCACAATACTCACCCCTGCGGCCTGGCAACGCATCGATCAGGAACTGATCGACGCCTCGGCCGGCGCAGCCGGCTCGGCCAACGACTATGCCCGTCGTTCCATGCGGGTCTGGAAGGAGCAGGTGCAACAACGCACCGAGCGCGACTTCATTCCCTGGTTCACGGGCTACTGGACCCAGCAATGGCTCACCCTCAAGGTGGCCTGGTACAAGCTCGACAGCGGCAAGGGTCGGGAACCGGCAGAAAAACGCCTGGCCCTGTACCTGCAGGAGCAGTATCGCGCGCGGGTGATCGAGCCGGTGGCCGAGCAGATCAACCCCGAGGGCATCCGCGACCGCGCCTGCGAGCTGTACCTGCAACTGCTCGGCCAGCAACTGCCGGCCATCATCCGCCGCTACAACGCGCCGCCGGAACAATTCAGCCAGCGTCTCAACCGTATCCCCGCCATCGCCCTGGGGCCACCGGATACGCGCAATGCCAGCCTGTATCAGCTGCTGCGGGCCAAGTCACTGGACCAGCAACCGGCTTGGCAAGCGATGCGCCAGCACTTGCATCAGCAGGCCAGCAAAGGCCCTGGCAGGACCGATGTCGGACTGAACTCGGTGGCCACCCAGGCCAGCGAAAAGCTCGGCGCCAGCCTGGCCCCACGCGGTATCGCCAGTGCGGTGGCATCGGCAGTGGGCAAGGTGGCAGGGGCGATGATTTCAATTGCTACGGCCGGTTACGGGATGATGACCCATGACCGTGACCACCCGCAGATGGTCGAACAGCTGCGGGTGATCCTCAACGTGGCGTTGAACCAGGAATGGCAGGAGTTGATGGAGAACCGCCAGAGCGGGACCATGGCCGGGGTCTATTACCTGTCGGGACAGGTTGAGGACAGCTTGCTGGCCAGTGCACCGCGGCCGGTGGAGCAGCAGGTAGAGCAGCAGGCGCCTTTGATCATTCGCCTGCCACCTTAGTGGCAACCTGTACCGGCTTCTTCGCCGCGCAAGGCTGTGTCAAGTTGTGGCCAGGGCAGAGCTTGGCAAGCCAAACACCCGATCAAACGCCCAGTTGTAGGCAAAGGTGTAGCACGGCACCAGTATGATGAACGCCATATCCACCAGCAGCGCCTCCAGCAATGTCATGCCCAGCCACCAGGCAATCAGCGGAATCAAGTACACCACCAGGGTCAACTGGAAGCCGATGGCATGCACCACACGCCGCGCCACGCTGCGTCCACGCTTGGCCTGGCGGCGCTCCCAGTACTCGAACAGGGTGTTGTAGATCAGGTTCCAGAGCATGGCGATGGTGGTGATCATCACCGCCAGCGGCCCGGTATGCGACGCCTGCGTATCTGACAGGTAGGCCAGCCCGAGGGTCGACATGCACAGCCCGATCAGTTCATAGAAAGTCACGTAGACCAGCTTGCGTTTCAATCCCTGCACCCAGGGTTCCCTCCAAAGACAAAAAGCGAAGGGGGCGATCATGCTTCAACGTACTTGACAGCAAAAGTCAGCAGCTATCAGATCTGCTGACAGGAGGCTGCCATGAACTTTTCCAGCGACAACATCCAGCTGTTTCTGGCCGTGCTCGACCACGGCTCGTTTTCTTCCGCGGCGCGCGCCCTCAAGCGGGTGCCTTCAGCCGTAAGCATGGCCATTGGCAACCTTGAGGCAGAACTTGGCTACAACCTGTTCGAACGTGGCCCGCGAGAAGTTCGCCCAACCGCACAGGCCATGGCCCTGGAGCCACACGCCAGACTGATTGCCGAACAACTGGGGCTGCTGCAGGTTCATGCCCTGGAGCTGTCCCAAGGGCTCGAGAGCAGCCTGACCCTGGCTGTGGTACCTGACATTGATCACCGTCCGCTGCTGGCGGCCATCGCCAGCCTCGGCGAGCGCCACCCGTTGCTGGACATTGCCCTGCTCAGCGCCCCGCAGGAAGAAGCCCTGCACTTGCTGGACAGTGGCCGTGCCGACCTCTGCGTAGCCTTTGCCGGCCTGCAGGTCGATGCCCGCCGCGGCTTTCAGCACATCGGCATGGAGTCGCTGGTAGCCACCTTGTCGCCGGCCCACCCGGCCTTGCGTGAGGGGCGTATCCACGACCTCGAGGACTTGACCCAGGTGCGTCAGATTCTGGTGCGCAGCCGCGACCTGCCGCTGGCTGACCCTCGCCCGCTGATCGGCGCCACGCACTGGTCCAGCGACAGCTTCGACCTGGCTTTGCAGATGGTGGAAGCTGGCCTGGGCTGGGGTGATCTACCGTTGTCGCGGGTCGCGCCGCTGCTGGCCAGCGGCCGCCTGGTACGCCTGGCTTTCCGCAATACGCGCAACGAGTTGCAACTGCCCGTACATATCCTGTGGCGCAAACAACAGCCGCTGCAGCAGGCCGCACGCCTGCTGATCGAACAGCTGGCTGACCGGTGACTGCCGTCCGTCGAAACGTCTGTAAGAATTTTCTCTAAGCACTTCAATCTTTTACCCCTTGAGCCGATATCTCGGTCGACAGGCCCCGCATCGCGTCATGAGCGCGCTGCGCCCTCCCCTCATTGGCTCAAGGTCTCGAAACATGAACCTGAAATTTCGCCACAAGATCCTGCTCAGCGCCTGCGGCGTCGTGGTTTTGGCATTTGCCCTGTTCACGCTCTACAACGACTACCTGCAACGCAACACCATCCGCCAGAACATCGAAGCCTCGGTACAACAGTCCGGTGCGCTGACCGCCAGCAGCGTGCAGAACTGGATGAGCGGGCGCATTCTGGTGCTGGAGAACCTGGCCCAGGACATCGGCCAGCAAGGCGCCGGTGACACGCTGCCAGGGCTGATCGAGCAGCCGTCCTACACGCGTAATTTCCTGTTCACCTATCTGGGCCAGGCCAACGGCGGATTCACCCAGCGCCCGGATGCCCAGATGCCCGCCGGTTACGACCCGCGGCAGCGCCCTTGGTATGGCGCCGCCGCCAACGCCGGGCAGACCGTGCTGACCGCCCCGTACCAGGGTGCAGTCGGTGGCCTGATGGTGACCATCGCCACGCCGGTGAAGAGCAAGAGCAATGGCGAACTGATCGGTGTGGTCGGCGGTGACGTGACCCTCGACACCCTCGTCGAGATCATCAACTCGGTCGACTTCGGTGGCATCGGTCACGCCTTCCTGGCCGACGCCAATGGCCAGGTGATCGTCAGCCCCAATAAAGACCAGGTGATGAAGAACCTCAAGGACATCTACCCAGGCAGCAACCTGCGGGTCGCCGCCGGCATGCAGGATGCCACCCTCGACGGCCAGGACCGCATCATCTCGTTCGCCCCGGTGGCCGGCCTGCCTTCGGCGCAATGGTACATTGGCCTGTCGATCGACAGGGACAAGGCCTATGCCGCGCTCAGCCAGTTTCGCACCTCGGCGATCATTGCCATGCTGATCGCCGTGGCCGCCATTGCCGGCCTGCTCGGCCTGCTGATTCCGGTGCTGATGAGCCCGCTGACCACCATGGGCCGCGCCATGCGCGACATCGCCGAAGGCGAAGGTGACCTTACCCGCCGCCTGGCCGTGCAGAACAAGGACGAGTTCGGCGAACTGGCTACCTCGTTCAACCGCTTTGTCGAGCGCATCCATGCCTCGATCAGCGAAGTGTCCTCGGCCACCCGCCTGGTACATGACCTTTCGGAGAAAGTGGTCAGCGCGTCCAATGCGTCGATCAACGGCTCTGAAGAACAGAGCATGCGCACCAACAGCGTCGCTGCGGCCATCAACGAACTGGGCGCCGCCACCCAGGAAATCGCCCGCAACGCGGCAGATGCTTCGCAACATGCCAGCGGTGCCAGCGAACAGGCGCACGGTGGCCGTGAAGTGGTTGAAGAAGCCATCAGCGCCATGACTGCCCTGTCGCAACGGATCAGCGAGTCGTGCGCGCAGATCGAAACGCTCAACGCCAGCACCGACGAAATCGGCAAGATCCTCGACGTGATCAAGGGCATTTCTCAGCAGACCAACCTGCTGGCACTGAACGCGGCCATTGAAGCGGCCCGTGCGGGTGAAGCCGGCCGTGGCTTTGCCGTGGTAGCCGACGAGGTGCGTAACCTGGCGCACCGTACCCAGGAGTCGGCGGAAGAAATCCACCGCATGATCACCAGCCTGCAGGTAGGCTCGCGCGAAGCGGTGCATACCATGAACACCAGCCAGGTCTCCAGCGAGCAGACCGTGCAGGTGGCCAACCAGGCCGGCGAACGCCTGGCCAGCGTGACCCAGCGCATTGGCGAAATCGATGGCATGAACCAGTCGGTGGCGACAGCGACCGAAGAACAGACCGCCGTGGTCGAGAGCCTCAACCTGGACATCACCCAGATCAACGCCCTGAACCAGCAGGGGGTGGAGAACCTCAACGAGACCCTGCGCCATTGCGATCAGCTGGCCCAGCAGGCTGGGCGTTTGAAGCAGTTGGTGGGCAGCTTCAGGATTTAAACGCCGGGTTCAGGCGGCAACGGCCTATGCCTGTTGTCGCCTGTACCAGCCCCTTATGCAGCCACCGCCTTCGCAGCCCTGCCCCGCCGTACCCAGGCCAGCAATACCGCCGTCATCAGCACAAAGCCCAGGTAACCGAAGAACGGGTACACCTCACCCACCAGGTTGATGAACCCCACCAGGCTACAGCCGAACGCCACCACCCCGGTCACCACCGAGCCCCAGCGGAACGTCGTCGTGCCCGCCGGCAACAGCCGCGAGAGGAAGGAAAACAGCGTGCCCACCGCGGTGTTGACGATCATGCCGAAGATGATCAGGCACATCACCAGCCCCAGCAGTGGTGACACTTCGTTGGCAATCGACAGCATTGGCATCGGCTGGTCGGCCACACTGTCCAGGCGCGACAGCAGCCCGGCACTCATCACCAGCATCAGGCCACCTAACGCCGCACCACCGAGCAGGCCTCCCCACACCGCCGCTTTCTCGCCCTTGGCCGAACCGCCCAGAATGGCCAGGATCGGCGCGCCCGCGACGATGTTATACGACACATACAGGAACGCACCCAGCAACCAGTGGCGGGTGCCGGCCTGTTGCTGGCTGGCCACCTGATCGAGCGCAGCAAAGCTCTGCTCGCGGGTGATCACGGCATACAGCGCTATCGCCGACGCCACCAGGATCAGCAAGGGGGTGATGGCGCCGATCGCAAGAATCATCCTGCGCACGTCCAGACACACGATGCCGACCACCACCAGCGTCACCAGCACGCTGCCGGTCAGGGCCGGGATGCCGAACTGCTGCTCCAGCAATGCACCACCACCGGCCAGCATGACCACGGTGACGGCGAACATGAAAAAGGTGATCAACCAGTCGACGAACATGCCCAGGTGGCGGCCGCAGATGGCCAGGATCACATCCTTGTGCGAGGTGGCCTGCTGGCGATTGCCCAGCCCCGCCAACGCCATGCCGAGGAAGGTGAACAAGGCGGCGCTGACCAACGCGCCAGCCAACCCCCACACGCCGAAATCGACAAAGAACAACAACAGTTCCCGCCCTGAAGCGAACCCCGCCCCCACGATCACGCCGACAAATGCGCCGGCAATCTTCAGCTGCTCTTGCATGTGAACCTCTGGATTTATTGTTGTTTTGTCATTGCCGTCGCATACCTGTCGTAGGGGCGGCCTTGCAGCCCAGCGCGACACACGGTCGCCTCTACACGGGCTCTTTGCCCGGTCAGGCGTCGCCGACGAACGCCTGCACCTCGATCTCCACATCCACGCCCAGGGCCAACGCCGAAGCCACGGTGGAGCGCACTGGTAGCGCCGCGCCGAAGAACGCCTTGTACACCTCGTTGAAGCCGGCGAAATGGCGCATGTCCGACAGCCAGACCGTGACCTTTACCACCTGGTCGAAACGCGCACCACAGGCCGCCAGGCTTTCGGCGATACGCTCGCAGGCAGCACGTGTCTGGGTCTGGATATCACCGCGCACCACTTCGCCGTCGGTGCTCATCGGCACCTGTCCGGAAAGGAACAGAAAGCCACCGGCCTTTACCGCGCGGGAAAACGGGAACGGCAGGCTACTGGGGAAACGCTGAATGTCATTGCTCATGGGATGCTCCTTTCAGGGTTGCTGGAAACGGGCCGGGGACAGGCGCTCGGGCGCCACTCCCTGGCTGACAAGGTCGGGACACAAGGGCTGGCCCAGCAGCAGGTCGGCGGCCAGGCGCGAGGCGCCCGCTGCCGACTGGATGCCATAGCCTCCCTGGGCCGCCAGCCAGAAAAACGCGGGGACATGCGCATCGAAACCGATCACCAGGTCGCCATCGGCAACGAACGAACGCAGCCCGGCCCAGGTGTGGCTGGGTCGGCGGATCGCCAGGGTGGTCATGGCTTCAATGTTGTAGATACCCAAGGCCACGTCCAACTCCTCGGGCGCGGCATCCTGTGGTTCAACCGGGTCGGCATTGGCTGGCGACCCCAACAGTTGGCCGGCATCCGGCTTGAAGTAGAAGCTTTCATCGACGCCAATCACCGCAGGCCAGCCGGTAAAGTCCTGTTCCGCCGGGCCGGGGAAGGTGAAGGCGCTACGGCGGCACGGTTGCAAGCCGATGCGCGCCACCCCGCACTGCTCGGCCACACGGTCCGCCCAGGCCCCTGCAGCATTGACCAGGCGGCGGGCCTGCAGCCGGCTGCCATCGGCCAACTCCACCTGCCACACGCCGTCCAGGTATCTGGCCTGGATGAGCTCGGCGTTACAGCGCAGTTCACCGCCAGCAGTGCGATAACCACGCAAGAAGCCTTGGTGCAAGGCATGTACATCAAGGTCCATCGCACCCGGCTCAAGCACCGCGCCGGCCAGGGCTTCGCCACGCAAGCTGGGTACCTGTGCCAAGGCCGCGTCCCGGTCAAGCAGGCTGACTTCTGTGCCATTGACCAGGTTCTGCGCGTAAGTTTGCTCAAGCAGTTCACGCTGCTCCAGGCCGGCCACATACAGACAGCCTCGCGGCTCCAGCAGCGGGTGCTCGCAGAAGCCCTGCGGTGGCGCTTCGTAGAAGGCCCGGCTGGCGCGGGTCAGCGCCTGGATCTGTGGGGTGCCGTAAGCCTCCATGAACATGGCCGCCGAACGCCCTGTGGAGTGGTAGCCAGGCTGCGATTCACGCTCGAGCAACAGCACACGCTGCTGGCCGGCCACGGCCAGGCGATAGCCCAGTGAGGCGCCGGCAATGCCAGCACCGATGATCAGGGTGTCGTAGGTCGGGGTCATGCACGTTCCTGCCAGACAATTATCATTTATGAGAATTCTAATATATGAGAATTTAGAAATGCGCAAGTGTCCAAGGTAAGATGCCCGACCAACGCCGCATGCCGAGATCCCTGAATGCCCTCAGCTCTACCCCAGCTTGACCGTGCAGTAGTGGGCCAGCGCCTGCGCCAGGTGCGCAAGGCGCGCCAGATGACCCTCAAGCAATTGTCCGAGGCCAGTGGCGTGCCGCTGTCCACGTTGTCGAAGATGGAACTGGCGCAGGTGTCGGTCAGCTATGAAAAACTCGCCGCTGCTGCGCGGGCGCTGAATGTCGATATTGCCCAGCTGTTTCGCGCCAGTGGAACGGTCAATGCGCCTGTGCCGGTGACCGTGGTGGTCGATTCACTGCCAGCTGCGGCGGGCTATTCGACCGGCACCTATGACTACTACCCGATTGCCGGGGACTTCCCCGGGCGGCGCATGACACCGGCCTATGCCCGCATCATTGCCCGCGAGCGCGGCCAGTTCGACGATTTTATCCGCCACCCCGGGCAAGAGTTCGCTCTGGTGCTGAGCGGACGCGTGCGCATCGAGTTCGAGACCGGAGAAGCGGTAAGCATCGGACCGCAGGAGACGGCGTATTTCGACAGCCAGGTGGGGCACATCTACCTGTCGGAAAGCGATGACGGTGGCGATGCCCATGTCATGGTGGTGATGACCGATCGTTGATCGGGTGCGCCTGCCAGGCATGCGCGGTTATAACCTAATAACGAACAAGTCTATTTGGCTATAAAAAAATCTATATGCTGACTGGCATCCGATAACGGGCAAAGTTGGGCAGTCGAGTAGCGTATGGATGTAGGTTCTTTCGGTTTCACCATTGCTGGCCTGTTCGTGGGCTTCATCGTCGGTATGACCGGCGTCGGTGGCGGCTCGCTGATGACCCCGATCCTGTTATGGTTCGGCATCCACCCAGCGACCGCTGTCGGCACCGACCTGCTGTATGCAGCCATCACCAAGGCCAGTGGCGTCTGGGTCCACGCACGCAACAAGAACATCGACTGGAAGATCACCGGCCTGCTCAGCATGGGCAGCGTGCCCGCAGCGGCGCTGACCCTGTGGTTCCTCAGCACCCTGCACGCCGACACCTCGGCGCTCAACGCCATCATCAAGCAAGGCCTGGCGGTGGTGCTGATCCTGACCGCGCTGGCCATCCTGTTCAAATCGCGCCTGCAGGCCTTCGCCAGCCGCCATGCCGGTGATCACTACCACCTCAGCGACCGCAGCCTGAACACCCTCACAGTGCTGACCGGCGTTGTGCTTGGGGTAATGGTCACCCTCACCTCCATCGGGGCCGGCGCCCTGGGTACGGTGGCGCTGTTCCTGCTGTACCCGTTCCTGGTCACCCGTCGCCTGGTCGGTACCGAAATTGCCCACGCCGTGCCACTGACCTTGGTCGCAGGCCTGGGCCACGCCGGCATGGGCAACATGGATTGGTCGCTGCTGGGCTACTTGCTGCTGGGCTCGCTGCCAGGCATCTATCTGGGTAGCCACCTCACCGGGCGAATCTCCGACCGCGTGCTGCGCCCTTGCCTGGCAGCCATGCTGCTGCTGATCGGTTACAAGCTGGCGTTCTGAGCCTTAGCCCAGGCGCAACCGCCACTGCCCGGTAAAGCTCAGTTCCAGGCGTGACAAGGGCAGCACGTCGATACGCTGCCCGGCACTCATCGGACACCCGAGCACCTCTACCAGCATGGCGCGTATGACCATCGGGTGAGTCACCGCCAGCCAGTCACCCGGCCTGTCGAAGGCCGCCAGCCAGGCGGCCAGGCGCTGGCATAGCGCAGCGAACGACTCGCCACCATGCACGGCACTGGCCGGATCCTGCAGCCATTCTGCCAACGCCTGCGGTTGCTCGGCTTGCAGCTGCTTCAGCGACAAACCCTGCCAACGCCCGAGGTCACAATCGGCCAATCCCGGCTCGATCTGTACCGCCCCCGTTAACCACGCCGCCGTCTCGCAGGCCCGCCGCTCTGGCGCACTCAGTAACTGCGCGCCTGAACGGTCGGCGCCGGACTCTTGCTCTAGCGGCAGGATGCCATCGTCAGAATGGTGCAGGCGCCCGCTCTTCTGGGCCTGGGTCAGGGCATGGCAGATCAGGGTCAGGCGGACGGCTTTCACCAGGCATTTCTCGCAGCGGGCTGGGGTGCATGGTTTAGCACGATGCGAGGCTTTTGGCTGCAACAATGACGTCTGCCATCCGCGACCTGATTTACCGGCGATTGGGCCGCATGGCGGCCCATGGGATCAGAAGCTGATATTCAGCGCAGCAAACACCGCCCTGCCCGGCTGGTTATACGTGTTTGCCCCCGAGCTGCTGGCATTGCCGCCACGCAGGATCTGCTTGTCGAACACGTTGTTCACACCTACACGCACATCGTAGTTGGCATTGAACCTGTACCCGGCGCTCACGTCCACCAGGCCATAGGCCTCGACGTCCCGCTGGGCGGTCTTGTCGTAGTCCTGCTGGGTGCGGTAGTTGTAGGTAGGTGATTTCTGCTTGCCGAAGTAGGTACCTGCCAGCTGGAATGACAGCTGCTCGGTGGCGCGCCAGTCGAGGCTGGTGTTGACGGTGTATTCCGGGATCACCGAGAGCGGCTCACCCGTTTCACGATTATCGTTGTCGAGCATCCAGGTCAGGTTGGTGTTCCAGTCCAGGGTCGGAGTCAACTCGATGAAGAAGTTGCCTTCGACACCTTCCACCCGCGCTTTGCCGGCGTTGTCCCACTGCGTCACGCGGCTGCCGGTACCGATGGTGTAAAGCACATCGGTATCACCGATGATCTTGTTCTTGTAGTCGTTGCGGAAGTAGGTGGCACTGGTGCGCCAGGTGCCACGGTCGTACAACAGGCCGATTTCCTTGTTGACGCTGATCTCTGGCTTGAGGTCGGCGTTGCCCTGCAGGTAGCAGCCACCGTTGTTGGTCTGTTGCACACTGCAGCCGTTACCGCGGCTGTACAGCAGGTAGTTGGGGTTGGACTGGTACAGGTTCGGAACCTTGTAGGCACGGGCGATGCCGCCTTTTACCGACAGCGCTTCGGTCAGCTTGTGCGACAGGTTCAGGCTGGGGCTGAAGTTGTCACCGAAGGTTTCGTGGTGGTCGAAACGCAGGCCCGGCGTAAGGGTGGTGTCGCCAACGATGATGTTGTCTTCGACAAACAGCGCATAGCTGCGTGCGGTCATCTTCGAGCTGCTGCGATCGAAGCCGACAAGGCCGTCATTGTTGGTGGGGTCGGAGCTTTGCGGGCGCAACGAACCTTGGTCGTTGAGGGCTTCGTACAGGTACTCGCCACCCACGGTAAGCACATGTTCTGTGCTGCCCATGGCGAACGGCAGGTTCACTTCACTGCTCAGACGTGTGTTGCGCAAACGTGACATGGCCCCACCTTCGTCGTTGGGGGCACCTTCGGTGCGGCCTGCCAGGCCCTCGTTCAGGCGCCAGTTGCGCACGTACTCGTAGGCCAGCGTGGTCTTGCTGGTACCCCAGGTGAAATCACCGAGGTGGGTCAGGTCGTAAGTACTGCGCTGCATCACGTTGGTTTCGTGGCCGTAGAGGCTGGAGACGAAGTCGACGTCACCGCCGCCGTTGCTGTTCATGGTATCACCGGCAAAAATGTTGCCCTGACGGCTGTAGCCGGCACTGGCTTCCAGGCGGTGCTCGTCGTTCAGTTTCCAGCTCAGCAGGCCGTTGATGTCCTTGTTGCGCACCCCCTCCCGCCCCGCTACCAGGGCGCTGGTGGCATGCCCGGCGTTGATGTCCAGATCGTCGGCGTCAGTCTTGGCCAGGCCACCGTACAGGCGGAAACCCAGGTTATCGGTCAGGCCGCCACCGAGGTTGAAGTTGGCTCGGCGGCTGGCGCCTTCTGCGCTGTCTTCGGGCAGCTGCGTGTACAGGCTGACGCTGCCTTTCAACTCGTCGGAAGGGCGCTTGGTGATGATGTTGACCACCCCGCCCATGGCGCCGGAGCCGTAGCGTGCGGCGGCCGGGCCACGCAAGATCTCGATGCGCTCGACCGCTTCGGCCGGCACCCAGTTGGTTTCACCCCGAGTATCACGGTCACCGTTCCAGCCATAGCGCACGGCGTTGCGCGCGCTGGATGGCTTGCCGTCGATGAGGATCAGCGTGTTTTCCGGGCCCATGCCGCGCAGGTCGATCTGGCGGTTGTTTCCGCGTGCGCCACTGGCACTGTTGCCGGTCAGGTTAACCCCGGGCTCGCGGCGGATGATGTCGGAAAGGTCATTGGCCGGCGGGTGGCGTTTGATGTCTTCGGCGGTGATGATCGACGTGCCCAGGGCCTGTCGCGCCTCGCGCTCGGCGGTGATCAGGGTGTCCTGGATCACCAGTGCGTTGTCGGCGACGGGCACTTCCAGTACCTCACCCGCACGTCGCTCCTCGGACTCTGCCGCGGTCGCCAGCATGGACGGCGACGCAAGCGCGACGAACGCCAGGGCCAGGCTGTTGGGTGAAGTTCTGCACTGCATGGGTACATCTCCTGCGATTCATGAGCGAAAAGGCACATCCCTGTCGGAAACCGGGAGCCCTCGCCCACCGGCCCCGCACACTCAGTCTGGCGGCCAACAGGGTTGGTAAATATAGAGAATCGCAAATGCGAGTAAATCTTATTTACGAAGTTTACATGTTTGTAACTGAACTTTGCTGAACCGTGATCTTTGGCATCGCGAGGCTTACCCGCCCCGCTGTGAGAGCAACTGTCTTGCTCAACATCTGAAAGGCGTGCGCGGTCGCCGGCAAGGAGCGGGTTTACCCGCATGGGGTGGCGGCGGCAACAGTGAACGGCTGGTGGAAATTGCCGGCAGGCCTGGCCCTTTCGCGGGTGAACCCGCTCCTACAACGGCCTGTGCCGAATCACCGAAGTGTCAGCCGTACCACTCTATGGCGAAGACGTCGCGCCTCTCGTTAAGCGAGGGATCTCACGCAGCCTTCCGCTGGAGCAGTGCAGCTACCTGCTCGGCAGTTGCTTTGGCAGATTGTGGGTTCTGGCCTGTCACCAAGCGGCCATCGACAACCACATGGGAAGTGAATGGCAAGAGTGCTTTCTCGTAGCGCGCCCCACGGCGCTTCATTTCTTGCTCGGCATTGTATGGGACCTTGCTCGCAACGCCCGCCAGCACTTCTTCGATCCAGGCATAGCCCGTCAGACGACGCCCCTCTACCAGGAGACGGCCATCAGACAGCCGAGTATTGAGCAGCCCGCAATACCCATGGCAAACCGAAGAAACGACGCCACCCTGCTCGTAGATCTCGCGGGTCAGCCGCTGCAAACCCTCGTCCTCAGGGAAGTCCCACATCACCGCATGGCCACCGGTAAAATAGATGGCGTCGAAGTCTGATGACACTAACGCTTGCGGACTTGAGGTGTTGGCAAGACGTGCCATTGCCGCCGGGTCGTTCAACCAGGCTTTGGCCGTGCCATCGAGCAATGGCCACTTGAGCGAACGCGGCTCGAGTGGGGATTTTCCACCCTGCGGGCTCACCAAGTGCTGTTCGTAACCTCTGCCAGCGAACACATGCCAGGCATGCGTCAGCTCACTCAACCACAACCCCGTGGGATGACTTGGGTCGCTGTAATGGGCAACATTGGTAACGACGTGCAGGATGCGTTTGGTCATGCCTGAGTACCTGATCCTAGGTGGTTGGGCCAAGCATCGCCTTCATACGGGCGAGCAGTTCTCTGTAGAGTCGCAGGTCATCGAGTCGTCTGATCACTGACCAAACCGTCAAGCAAGGTCGTCAAGGCATCCTCGATGGCATGGTCGCCGACCTTCGCCGGCACCAACCGGCTATCGATCGAAAGCAGGGTCAACCCGTGAAGGTGCGCCCAGCTTGCGGTAGCCTGTCCCAAGGCAGAACGGGCGCGAATAGTACCCTCCTCCTGACCCCGCTCCAGCACCTCGATCACCAGGGAGAACGGTGCCTGGGCCCGGGGGTCGACATGGATCTGCGCGGGGTCTCCCGCCTGTGTCGAAAACATCAACCGGTACAAATCCGGATTCTCCTCGCCAAACGCCAGGTAGGCGTAGGCCATCGCCCGCAAGCGCTCTGGTGCTGACATCGCGGGCCCCATCGCGTCTTGCATCGCCGCATTCAATCGCTCGAAGCCCAGTAGCGCCAACTCGTGGAGCAGCGCCCCCTTGTCCGGAAAATGCCGATATGGAGCCGAGTGGCTCACTTCGGCTCGCCGGGCTATTTCGCGCAGGGTGAATTGCCAGCCTCGCTGTTCTTTCAGGGTGGCCAAAGCAGTGTCGATGATGGTGCGACGCAAATCGCCATGGTGGTAGGGCTTTGCTTCGCAAATTTCATCGGATGACATACGGCTGCTCCCCTCATGTTGACAGTGAACACATTGTCTTCCTATGATCGGCGGAAATCAAGTTTACAGTGTCTACATCGCAATGACCTTGAGAGGTGCAAGATGACTGTCGCCGCAACATCCATCCCAGATATCGACGCCGCAACCATGCTGGAACAGCAGCGGAGTGCGTTTCTCAATGACGGGCCACCCAGCGTTGAGCGACGCAAAGCCAACTTGATCAAGTTGCGCGCGGCGGTGCTTGCCCATCGCCGCGACGTGGAAGAAGCGATCAGCGCCGATTTCGGCAACCGCTCAAGGCATGAGACAGACATCATGGAACTGCTTGGCGTGGTCCAGTCGATCGACTACCTGCTGCGGCACCTGCGCCGTTTCATGAAACCCGAGCGTCGTCACGTCGCCGCGTTTCACCGTAATGGCCGCGCGCATGTGGAGTACCAGCCCAAAGGCGTGATCGGCGTCATGGCGCCGTGGAACTACCCAATAGCGTTGACCTTCATCCCCCTGGCCACCGCACTGGCGGCTGGCAATCGGGTGATGATCAAACCCTCCGAACTGACGCCACGCACCAGTGAGCTGATTCAGCGCATTCTGGCGGGCAGTTTTACCGTCGAAGAGGTGGCGGTGATACTCGGCGGCCCTGAGATAGGCGCAAGCTTCAGCGCTCTCCCCTTCGATCACCTATTGTTCACCGGCAGTACCCAGGTTGGCCGGATGGTGATGCGGGCGGCTAGTGACAACCTGGTGCCGCTGACTCTTGAACTGGGCGGTAAAAGCCCTGTGTTCGTGGCCCCTGGGCATGCCGGACGCAACACCCTCGACAGCATCGTCTTCGGCAAACTCGCCAATGCCGGCCAGACCTGCGTGGCACCGGACTACGCCCTGGTCCATGAGGATGACTTGGATGAGTTCATCTCCCAGTACCGCGCGGCTGTCGCCCGTAGTTATCCGCAAGGCCCGACCAGCCCGGACTACACCTCCATCGTCAGCGACAGGCACTACGCGCGGTTGCAGTCGCTGGTCGAAGACGCCCGCACCAGGGGTGCCAAGGTGATCGAGGCTGGCGTGACCCCGGAGCGTGCGGCAGAGCGACCGCGGACACTGGCTCCGGTGCTGATCGTGGGGGCTGGTGACGATGCACTGGTCATGCGCGAAGAAATCTTCGGGCCTTTGCTACCGGTGCGTACCTACCGCTCCCTCGACGAAGCGATCGGCCATATCAATGCCAGGCCACGTCCGCTAGCGCTCTACTACTTCGGCAATGTGGGGGCCGACAGCGAAGCGCTGCTCAGGTGCACCACCTCCGGCAACGTCGGCATCAACAACACCCTGATGCACGTCGCGGTGGACGACCTGCCGTTCGGCGGCGTGGGTCCCAGTGGCATGGGGGCTTACCACGGTATCGAAGGTTTTCGCTCGATGAGTCATGCCAAGGGCGTGTTCGTGCAAGGTCGTTGGAACTTGCCAAGGCTGCTCCGGGCACCTTTCGGAAAACTGGCTGATTTAGCCCTCGCCTACACCTTGCGCCCCCGGCCATGACAGCAGGTCCAGTGGCGGATAAAGCCCACCAACAGCGCCTTGACATTAAAGTTAAGTTTAAAGTTAAGGTGCGTGTGTAAGGTCCACCTAGTTCGGCGCCAAGCGAGATGCCTGGTCGCATTCATCAATGCGTGATGCAATTCACCGGAGAGACTGAAAAGTGAAACTCGGAACCGTCGCCGCAGTGGCAGGTGCACTCCTGACACCCATTAGCAACGCCACCCTGGCGGACACGACCGGCATCCCCAAGCATGCCGAAACCGCGATGATAGAGATCGCAGGCCACCAGGTACCCGTCGTCAAAGGCGGTCTGTACGACCGATACCGCTCCAACCCTCCCCTGTCGGTGATCCAGGCCGAAGCGCCAGGCATGGACCTCAGTTGGTTCAAAGGCCTGGAAAAGACCAAGGTCGATATGGGCTTCGAGTCGTACTCGCCTAACTTCTACTACAAGAACAGCCGGTTTACAGCCGTTTACACCGCAGACCTCGATCGCCTGCGCGAGCTGATGCCTGCCGAAGTACTCAAGCAGGTTCAACCCCTGCAGGTATGGCCAGGCCGCGGCCTGGTAGCGTTCACGGCTTACACCTACGATTATTGCGACAACGACAGCTACAACGAAATTGCCTTGTCGATCATCACCAACAAACCAGGCAAGTCCAATCTCGGGCCATTCAGCTTGATCGGACAATCCATGTCCAAGGACTTCTGGGGCTACGTGCTCAAATTGCCGGTAAATACCGAGCTTGCCCGTGTCCGTGGCGTAGTGGGCTACAACCTGCCGAAATGGCTGACAGAGATCAACCGCCGAGAGGACGCCGCGACCGTGTCCTATGACATCGTCGACGCGCAGACTGGCAACATTGACGTCGTCTTTAAGGCAAGAAAGCTCGAGGACGTATCCAGTGAAGCCGGCCTGGTGACTAACAGCTTCACCAACCTCGATCACGCTGGACAGCTGAGTTATGGCTATGCGACGTCTCGGCAGACCCGTCATGGATCGAGCATGAGCGCTGACTCGGCTCACCTGGTGCTCGGCGACGGTAGCCTGTCGACCTACATCCGTTCTTTGAAGTTGGGCAAGATGGTGAAATACGAATACGTGCCTGAATTCCAGAGCGCCCTCTATGCTCCGAAGCCGCTGGCAGCACTGAATAGCGGTGACTGAACGCTGTATCAGCGCCGGCCCCTGAGCCGGCGCCCTGCTCCGCATAAGACGCTGGCATGCTTCACTTGGCAGGTGAAGCGCCCACCTTGTTCAAAGCGATGTCTTCGCGCAGACGGCCAAGCACCCGTTGGGTGTTGTCTACGCACGGCATGCCGTCTGGCTTGCTTTCAATGCCGTCGATCACCATCAGCAACTGCTCCTTGTTGCGAGCCAAGCGTTGCTGCAGCACCTCGATCTCCTCGACCTTGCGTTTCAACCCGGAAAGTAGCTCGTCATGACGCCAACCTTGCGAACTCATCGGCAACAGGTGCCGGATTTCTTCCAGGGTAAACCCTGCTGCCTGTGCGCTGGTGATCATCTCCAGTATCCAGACTGCATCATCTGAATAGTCGCGGTAGCCATTGGCCTTTCGCTCAACTGATTGAATCAGCCCACTTGCCTCGTAGAAACGGATGCGCGAAGCGGCAAGACCCGTGATTTTCGCAAGCGCTCCAATCCTCATACCACACCTTCACAGAAGTTCTGACCTTAAAGCTCACTTTAACCCCCCGGGCACCCGAGAGCCAACTTCGATTACGGATCTCCAATCGTGGGCCTGATCAAATCGGCCCAACCCGCCATCCCGCGCCTACTCTTACGATAAGGACTTGACCTTAAAGTTTACTTTAAGCCTAAGGTAAATACCTGGGCTACATGGACTTTGCTGTACCGCGCCCAAGGGCGGCAGCCACAGCGTCGCGCCCGGCATACGTAAACGGGCCATCATCATCGCAGTTAGTAGAGAGAAACCTTCTACCGAGGTTTCCAGGAGACCAAATGCAAACCGTTTTAGGCGCAACTGGCCAGATAGCCATAGAGCTGGCACGGGAACTGAACCGGACATTTACCGAAGATATCAGGCTGGTCAGCCGTAATCCGCGCAAAGTCAGCGACTCTGACACGCTGATTGCGGCGGACCTGCTAGACGCCAGCCAGGCGGCCAAGGCCGTAAAGGGTAGCAGCATCGTTTATTTCACGGCCGGACTTCCGCCAGATACACAGCTTTGGGAAACGCAATTCCCAGTGATGCTGCGAAACGCGCTTGATGCGGCTCGCGCATCCGATGCCAGCTTCGTCTATTTCGACAACACGTATATGTACCCGCAGGATGATCGTCTGCTGACGGAGGACACGCCCTTCGAACCGGTCGGTCGTAAAGGGCAGGTTCGTGCGCGAATGGCATCGATGGTGTTGCAGGAGATGGCGCGAGGCGACATTCCTGTGGTCATAGGGCGAGCTCCAGAGTTCTATGGGCCCGGCAAAACGCAGAGCATCACCAATACCCTGGTCCTCGACAACATGAAGGCCGGCAAGACGCCACGCGTCCCTGTGCGAGACGATACTCAGCGAACACTCATCTGGACGCCGGATGCAAGCCGGGCACTGGCAGCGCTGGGGAACACTTCAGATGCGTTCGGGCAAACCTGGCACCTGCCCTGTGACGATGAGCGGCTGACCTACAAACAACTTGTCACGCTGGCTTCTCAGATCTCTGGCAAGGACGCTACTTATAAAATTCTTGGCAAATTGACCCTGACAGCAGTAGGCCTGATATCCAAGCAAGTCCGTGAGCTGCGGGAGCTGCTGCCACGGTACGCGCACGACAACCTGTTCGACTCCTCGAAGTACAAGCAGCGTTTTCCCGATTTCAAAGTCACGACTTACCGTCAAGGGCTCACTCAAATCTTCGATGAGTTCATCAGCAGCTGAGACGGATCTTCGTCCTTCTTGGCTGTAGCATTCTGAGCTAGCTGATCTGGAGAGGACTCGACTCCGGCAGCTGGCTTACCAACATTGAGCCATTCCGTTTGGCAGGTGTGTAGGTGCCAGGCACGGGTTCAGACTTCATCAGATACTCCACACCGCCAGTGAGCCAGTAATCGTCAAACTGTAGCCATTTTCTGGCGGTCTTCTTTTCTCCGCGCGCGTTGACAACCTCACCACAGACGAAAGTAGGCTGATGGGCACGCTTTTCCTCGCCAGGGCCTTTCAGCGTTTTGGCGATACGCGCCTTTATCAACCTTTGCACCCTGGCTAATCTCAGCAGCGGCCGGAATAGTTAGCGCGTTTGGCGTTGGTGATCATGCTTGGTGAGCCCGGAATGAATACTTCGATATTGGGAATTCCAGTGGTGTGGTAAGCGGTGGACACATCACCCCAAGGAATAGCCATGGCACCTTTCTCGCCGTCGCCGAAGTCTATCCTGCGCACCTTGTAGGCCAGTGGCACACTTACGATTCTGCCATCGCGGTGCACTTTACCCCCTTGCGCCAAGCCTTCGACCGAGGTCTTCGCAGTTCCTGGAGAAAAGCCCGATCGAGCGTCAAAGCCCAGCGATAATCACGAGATAAAATCGCAGGTGGCTCACCATTCACAATCTCTTATTTGACCAAGGTGATGGGTAAATCCGAGAGCTGAATCACCTTTGCCGCGACAGAACCCAGAAAAATCCCTGCCAAAAAACCATTGCCATGCGAACCCAGGATGATGCTGTCACATCCAAGGAAATGCGCACACGCCACAATTTGACTGGCTGCATCGCCTTGCAGGGTATGGAGTGCGAATGCAATCCCTTCTTGCTTCAGAAGCACGTCAGCCTTTCGTAAATCCTCGGCACTTCTATCCCCATAGTAGCGATCACGCTCATCCTCGCTCATGCCATTTGCGATTCGAGTGGGTAAAAGTGGCTGTACATTCAACAGATGTACCTCAACATTGCCGCCCAGCAACCCACCCTCCTGGATAAGCCCAATAAGGTAACGCACGGCGCGTTCCGAATGCTCGGAACCATCGACCGCAACCAGTATTTTGTGCATGTTCCAAATCCTCTTTCAGGTCATGAAGGTGCTTGTCGTTCCGGGTGCCGCCAGCATTCAACCCGTTCTACTCGGACAAGCGGATTCGAATCTGTTTTTCTATCTCGATAACCGCAAATAGCGCAACGCCAACCCCGATGATCAGCAGGCCATCAAGGAAGGGGATTGCCTCCGTTGCAAATACCTTTTGCAGCGGTGGCGCATACGTGATGGCGAACTGAGCGAAGGTAATCACCATGACGGTCATCCACACGACCTTGGTGCCGCGAATACCCTTCCAGGTAAGCGATGTGCTGTAGAGGTTACGAATGAAGAACAGGTGGAATATTTCCATCACGACTAACGTGTTCACCGCGAGGGTGCGGGCCAACTCAACAGAGTAGCCACGGTCGAGTGCATACGAAAAAATGCCATAAACACCACAGAGGAAAAGAATGGAAACAAGCACCATATGCCAGACCAGGGCTCCGCTTATGAGTGGTTCCTTACGTGAACGGGGCAGTCTGAGCATGGTGTTTTCTTCGGTGGGCTCGAACGCGAGCGCGATGCCGAGGGTCACTGCGGTTATCAGGTTGATCCACAGAATCTGTATCGGCGTCACCGGCAGCGTAATGCCGAGGAGCAGCGCGACAATGATGGTCATGGTCTCGCCTGCGTTGGTAGGCAGCGTCCAGCTCAACACTTTCTTGATGTTGTCATAGACTGTTCGGCCTTCGCGTACTGCAGCGACGATGGAGGCGAAGTTGTCATCGGCCAACACCAGGTCTGCGGCCTCCTTGGCGGCCTCACTGCCTTTTCCACCCATGGCTATACCGGCGTCGGCACGCTTTAGCGCCGGTGCGTCGTTAACGCCATCGCCGGTCATGGCCACTGTCATGCCATTCGATTGCAGCAGCATTACCAACCTGAGCTTATGTTCGGGGCTGGTGCGAGCAAAAATGTTGATGCCCTTTACCGCCTCCTTGAGGGCGGCATCGTTCATGGCGTCCAGGTCCACGCCAGTCAGCACCTTGTCGGGATTTTGCAGGCCTATCTGGCGACCGATAGCGGCGGCGGTACCGTCATGATCGCCAGTGATCATTTTTACGGCAATGCCCGCTTTTTGGCATTGCTGAACCGCCTCTAACGTCTCGGGTCTAGGTGGATCAATCAGACCGACCATGCCCAGCAACGTCAACTTTCCTTGCACGTCCCCGAACGCCAACACGGTGTGCTCGGTCCGAACCGGCCTTACTGCAAACGCCAATACACGCTGCCCCTTGGCAGCAATGGCGTTCGCCTTTGCGTGCCAGTAGTCCACATTGAGCGGTTCAGTCTCGCGAGTGCTTGCAAGCTGGTGCGTGCACATGGCCAGTAGCTGCTCTGGCGCACCTTTCACGTAGATAAAAGCTTGTCCATCATGGTTGTGATGCAGTGTCGCCATGAAGCGGTGTTTAGCGTCAAACGGTATGGCATCAGTGCGAGGCCAAGCCCGACGATCTTCATCTCGATCGATTCCGGTTTTTCCGGAGAATGCCAGCAAGGCCCCCTCCATCGGATCACCTTCCACCGTCCATACATCGTCATGCAGACGCAGTACGGCATCATTGCAAAGACCTGCTGCTCGTCCCAGGTCCGACAGCGCGGGGTGAGACGATAGGTCAATTGACCGATCAGCAAGACTGATGCTTCCCACAGGCTGATAACCAGCGCCATCGACCGTGAAGACCAGATCGTTCGTGACGACCGTTGCCACCATCATTTCGTTGCGGGTCAGTGTGCCGGTTTTGTCAGTGCAGATGACGGAGACCGAGCCTAGCGTTTCGATGGTAGGCAGACGGCGCACGATAGCGTTGCGTCGGGCCATTGCCCGAACTCCGACGGCCAGCGTAATGGTAAGGACGGCAGGCAGCCCTTCAGGTATCGCCGCTACCGACATCCCCACCACGACCATGAAGATTTCGGTGAAGGCGTAGTGCCCGACATAATGGCCGAACACGAGCAATAAGCCGCCAACTAACAGAATCAGGATCGTCAGCCAGCGGGCAAACACGTTCATTTGCTGCACCAGCGGGGTGGTCAGCGTTTCTACACCTGCAAGCAGAGAGCTGATACGCCCGATCTCGGCTGCTGCTGCGGTAGCCACTACAACGCCTGTTGCCTGTCCGCAAGTCACGAGCGTACCGCTGAACGCCATGCACGTACGATCACCCAAGGCTGCGCCAAGGGGCACTGATTGGGTATGCTTTTCTACGGGTACGGATTCACCGGTAAGAATGGCTTCCTGAATGTGAAGCCTGTTCGCGTGCAGCAAGCGTAAATCAGCAGGGACTTTGTCTCCCGCCTCCAGCAATACGATATCGCCCGGTACCAGTTCCTCACCCGCAATACTCAAGCGTTCGCCTGCGCGAATCACGGCGGCGCGCGGTGCCAGCATCTGCCGGATAGCATCCATCGCCTTTTCTGCTTTGCCTTCCTGAACGTAGCCAATGATTGCGTTTGCAATTACCACCGCCAGGATCACTACCGTATCCCACAGATGTTGCAGCATCGCGGTAATCGCAGCGGATCCTAAAAGCACGTAAATCAGGATGTTGTGAAATTGCAGCAAGAATCGAAACCAGGCCGGGCGCCTTGCTGCCTCTGGCAGGCGATTGAAACCAGCGCGGTCAAGACGGGCTTGAACCTCGGCAACCTCCAGTCCGACATGCGCATTGACCTCGAGCAGGTTTGTCACCTGCTCGGCTGGCAGGGTGTGCCAGGCCACAGAATGCGCAGGGATTGGTGTTTGCTCAACGACTGCGTCGACCACTGGCGTTTTCAATGAGACTCCCCTGTGCGCACAGCTCGACTGTAACGGGCTTAGGTGGACATGAGCGGTCGTCGCTGTATCAGCATGCTGATAAGTCGCTCGTCACGCTTAGGTTCTCTTTGCCATCTAGCTGATACGAACTATAAGAAACATGCAACCGACAGCTTGATAACTATTGACCTGAATCAACCAGAAGCGCCGGTAAGGAGAACTGCACCTGGGCGCCAGGACTCTGCTTGGGGCTGGCCCAGAAGCGGCCGCCGTGGCTGTCGATGATCGAGCGGCATATTGACAGCCCCATGCCCAGGCCGGTCGCCTTGGTGGTGTAAAAAGGCTCGAAAACCTGCTCTACGTTTTCCGCTACGAATCCGGGCCCGCTGTCCGCCACGGTTACCCGCACCCCCTCCTGGTCGAGGGCCGTGCTTATTTGCAGCTCACGGGCACCTTCAACCTCCAGCATCGCCTCCAGCGCGTTGAGGATCAGGTTCAGCAGTACCTGCTGCAACTCCACGCGGTCGATCAGCACCTGCGGCAAGCCCTCGGCAAGGGCGGTATGCACCTGTGCCCTCGCCCTCACGGCCTCGCCACGGGTAAAGTCGACCATCTCCAGCACCACTGCGTTGACGCCCACCGACTGCTTCTGCGGCGGGGCTTTGCGGATCAACTCACGAATACGGCCCAGCACCTGCGCCGCGCGGTTGGCGTCCTTGATGATCCGTCCCAGCCCCAGGCCTACTTCATCCAGCGCCGGTGGCTTTGCGCTCAACCAGCGGATGGCGGCATTGGCATTGGTGACCGTGGCAGCGATCGGCTGATTGACTTCATGGGCGATCGAAGCGGCCAACTGGCCCATGGTAGCGACACGGTTGGCATGCGCCAGTTCGGCCTGTACCTGGCGATTCTTGGCCTCCCGTTCCGCTACCTCGTGATACAGCCTGGCGTTCTCAAGCGAGATGGCGGCCTGTGACGCGACCAGCCGCAACACCGCGATACGCGCGGGGTCGAACACGCCGGCACTGAGATTGTTCTCCAGGTACAGCGCCCCAACCAGCCGCGCCTGATTGCTAAGCGGCAGGCATAGCAGCGACCGAGCCGAGCATCGGCGGATGTAGTCGTCAGCCATGAACGCAGCGTCACCCATGGCGTCGTCCAGGCACAGACTTTCCCCCGTGCGCAGTACCTGGTAAAGCACGGACTCGGCCAGCAGCGTACTGCTCACCGGTTCGTTGCAAATCATCACTTCACCCTGCCCCACACTTGCCTGCGCGACGATATGCGGCTCGCTCCCTCGGGCGCGGACCAACACGCCCCGCTCGGCACCGGCTTGCTCGATCGCCGTGCGCAGCACTTGGGTGATCAGTTTCTGCAGATCGACTTCGCCCGACACGGCGCGGGACACCTTGAGCACCGTCGCGAGGTCCAGGTGCTCGACCGGGGTGGCGATGGTAGCCGTGGGGCCTGGCTCTGGCTCGATGCTGCGCAGATAACGATGACGGCTGTCCAACTGGCGCACCTTGCCATCGGCACCCCAGCGCAGGTAGCCATAACGCGCATCTCGAAGGTAGACGCGGGCAATCCGGGCAAGCCCGCGGCTGCCGTAGAAGCGCGATGCCAATTCGTTTGCAAGCGCCTCGACATGCACAAAGCCGCTGTCACGCGCGAGCTGGATGGCCTGCTCATAGAGGTGCTCGGCGTCGACCACGTGCCCCTGCAAGCGCGCGATTTCGGCCTCCAGCAGCACCTGCCGACTGGCGAAGGTTTCTGCGCACTGCCGGGCCCAGGTCTGCAGCTCGTGATGGTGCTCGGCCAACGCCTGCAACGTGACATCATCAACGCTCTGCCCGGCCGCCAGCGTCAGTGCGGCAAAGAAGTGGTACTCCGCCTCCTCGAAAAACGAGGTGATCACCCATTTAAGCGCCTTGGCCCGCGCCGCACAGGCTTCGGCCGCCGCATAGTCGCCTGCCAGGTAGCGCGCCTGCAGTTTGCGCACCCAGTATTTGCCGGCCGCCAAGGCAAGGTCCGGAGCAGCGTCCAGGTGCTGCTCGAAGCGCGCTTCATTGAAGTGCTCGTCGTTCAGACTTCCAAACACCGGCGTTTGCCCGCGCAGCGTGCGGATCAGCGCCAGCTGCGTGTTCATGAAGTCGATCACCAGCCCGAAATGCACTTTTTCTGCGTAGGCCAATCCTTGCTCGGCCTCCGGTTGCATGCTGCCCAGCGGTTCACCAGTGAACAACTGATCGGATATCAGCCCATTGCCTACATAAGCGGCATACGGCAGGTCACCAACCCGGTTGGCCGCGACGAAGGCCCGGCGCAGCAACTCGCGACACTCGCTGACCGGCCGCGTCCAGCGCACCACGAACATCGAGAAACACAGGAAAGTACTGGCTTCAAAGCGTTGCAGGCCGCGCCGCTCGACCAGCTCGCAAGCAAGACGCCCGAATCGGTAACCGGTCTGGTAGTCGCCATAGCGCCGGGACACCCGCCCGATATTGGCGTAGAGCATGCACGAAGCATCACAGTTGCCATGCTCGAGGCTCAAACTTACAGCCTTGCATATGGTCAGGCAGGCCAGGTTGGCATTGGTTTGCACAGCCGGGGCGAACAGCTTGCACAAGACATCCAGGGTGGCCAGGGAGGTCGCGTCCTCCATCAGCGGCAGGTCAATCAACTGCTCGATGCTACGCGCGCCTACCCGCAACGCGATCTGGTCATATTCACCACGTACCTCGTCATCGCTCGGCCGCGCGACCCAGTGGATGCCCACCTGCCGCAGCCAGGCGAGGCAAACCGCCACCGCGCGATCGCTGCGGTCGAGCATCAGGCAAACATCCATATGCAAGCACGCTACCGCAACGCCTTCGGCTGTGGTCCTGGCGCGCCGAGCCAGGCCGATCAGGCGCGCGTCCGCGCACCCGAGCTGGCCGGTGAGAAACTCGCATTCAGCCCGGTTCAGCGCCAGGGCAAAGCTCAATTCATGCGGATAAGCGGCACACGGCCCCTCCAGTAATTGCTCGCCCACGCTCAGGTAGGCCAAGGCCGATCCGTAGGCCGATGCGGCCTTGGCCCGGCGCCCGGCAAGCAGGTTGAGTTCGGCCAACTGCTTGCGTTCGCCAGGGGCATCGATCAGCGTCGCACCGCGGTTGAGCTGCCCGACGATCTCGAAAATGGCTTCCTCGCGGTGCTGGGCCGGCACTTGGTTGGCCAGCAGGCGACCGATACGCAGGTGCATGGCAGCGCGGTCTTGTTCGGCGATCAGCGAGTAGGCGGCTTCATGGATGCGGTCATGAACGAACGCGCAGGTGCCGTCATGGTGGGCGACCAGCTCCAGCCGGATTGCCGCCCATAAAACCGCCTGTACACGCTCCATCGGCAGATCGAGCACCAGGGCAAGCGTCTGCGTATGCGCCACGTTCCCCAGACAGGCCAGGTGCTGAAGTGCCTGACGGGTTGCCAACGGCAGTCGGGCGAGCTTGCCAACCATCAGGTCGACGACATTGTCGGTGTAACCCTTGGCATGGATACGCTGCGAATCCCAACGCCAGCGCCGGGCTGCGTGGTCGTAGGCCAGGAGCGACTCCTCGGCCAGCGCCTGGAGAAACTGGATGACAAAAAACGGGTTGCCGGCAGTCTTGTCCTGCACCAGCTGGGCCAGGCCCATCACGCTCGGGGCCGGGCAGTGCAGTGACTCGGCGATCAGCTGTTCGATATGCGGGCGTGCCAGGGGCGCAAGGCGAACCTCATGCACAGGGGCGCCTGCCTGGCGAATCGCCTGGAGCCTGGCGGTCAATGGGTGGTGGGCATCCACCTCGTTGTCGCGGTAGGCGCCCACCACCATCAGATAACGCAGTTCCGGGTGCGTAAGCAGGTCTTCGAGCAGGTCGAGGGTCGCCGCGTCCAGCCACTGCAGGTCGTCCAGAAAAAGCGCCAGCGGGTGCTCGGCGCGGGCAAACACCGAGATGAAGCGTCGCAATACCAGCAAAAACCGCCGTTGCGCCTGCTGCGGATCAAGCACCGGCACTGGCGCAGGCTCGCCGATGATCAGCCGCAGCTCCGGAATCAGGTCGGTCATCAGCCGTGCGTGGGGCCCACACGCCGCCAGCAATGCCGTACGCCATCCGGCCAGCACCTCGCTGCTTTTCCCAAGCAACGTGCGCACCAGCCCCTGAAACGCCTGCACCAGGGTGGAATACGGGATATCGCGCTTGTACTGGTCGAACTTGCCACTTGCGAACAGTCCTCGCGGTGGTACCAGTACCTTGTGCAACTCATTGACCACCGAGGATTTGCCGATCCCCGAATAACCGGAGACCAGCACCAGCTCCGGCACGCTGCTGCGCACCATGCGAGCGAAGGCATCTTCGAGAATCTGCACTTCGCGTTCGCGACCGTATAGCTTTTCCGGGATCAACAGGCGGTCGGGGGCGCCTTGTTCATCCAGGCTGAAGGCCTTGATGCTCCGGTTTTGTCGCCACTCGGCAAGGCACCGGCGCAGGTCTTGCTCAAGGCCGGCAGCACTCTGGTAGCGATCTTCAGCGGTCTTGGCCAGGAGTTTCATCACCAGTCGGGACAGCAGCGGCGGCACGGTGGCAACGCGCTCGCTGGGTGGCAGTGGTTTGCGAGCAATGTGGCAGTGCACCCACTCCATGGGTTCTGTGGCATTGAAGGGCAGCGAACCAGTGAGCATCTGGTACAGGCCCACCCCCAGCGCGTAGAGGTCACTGCGTGAGTCTACGGAGCGGTTCATCCGTCCTGTCTGCTCAGGCGCCATGTATGCCAAGGTACCGGCGATGGTCTCCGGCGGTTCGGGCGCTTGCCGCTCGCGGGGCAAGCGTGACGCCAGGCCGAAACCGGTAAGGCGGACCTTGCCATCGTCGCAGTCGACCAGGATGTGGTGGGGTTTGAGGTCCTTATGCACCAACCCGGCCAAGTGCAGGCGGCCCAAGGCAACGCTAATTGCCACAGCCAGCTCAAGGCAGGTTTCGATGTCCAGCGGTGACATCAGCAAGGCCGACAACGGTTGGCCGCCCGGGTCGCTCAGCACCAGGCGCGGCTTGCCATTGAAGCGCTCCAAGGCCTGGGGCTGCAGCGCCCAGCTATCCTCAAGCTCATCGCGTAGACCATACTCATGTGTCAAGCGGTCGACGGTGGCGGGCGTAGGCTGCTCATTGGCCGGCTGCATCAGCAGCACGCGGGTGCCGTCCGGGCGCCGTAGCCGGCAAAACAGGCGATCACCATCGTTCCACAGGACTTGCTGTCTACCTGGCATGGGTCCGGGCCCCTTCGTCAAGTTGGAACAATGCGAGCTGTGTCAGACCATGCGACGCAACGGCTCGACACCCAGCGCCTCGGCCATGCGCACCAAGTCGGCGACCGAGCGAGCGCCGAGTTTCTTCATCATCTGCCCACGATGCACTTTCACGGTGACCTCGCTGAGGTTCAACTCAGCAGCGATCTGCTTGTTCATCAGGCCGGCGATAACGAAGGCCAGCACCTGCCGCTCCCTGGACGTTAGCGTCTGGAAAGCGCTGCGCAATGCCCCGCCGGCCTGTTCACCTGCCAGACGCTCGCGGTCGCGAGCCAGGGCACTGGCCACCGCGTCGAGCATGTCCTGGTCACGGAACGGTTTGGTCAGAAAGTCTACCGCGCCAGCCTTCATCGCTTTGACCGACATGGCGATATCACCATGCCCTGTGATGAATACCACCGGAATGTGCACCCCTCCCTGCTCCATCTGTGCCTGGAACGCCAGGCCACTTTCGCCACGCAGACGCACATCGAGCACCAGGCAACCGGGCACAGCCTTGCGGGGGAAGGCAACAAATTCCTGGGTGGAAGCAAAGCTTTGCACCTGCAAGCCCACCGAACGGAACAACCCGTCGAGTGCCAGGCGCATGGACTCGTCGTCATCAACGATATACACCACCGGCTCATTCGGGCCGTGTGTGCTCTGTAAGGCCATTTGCGCTCCTTCAGCCGTGACGCCGCGTGCTGTTGGCAGGTTGAAAATCTAGCCTATTGTTGGGCAAGGTTCACAGGTTTGGCCACCGGAAACCGGCAATACCAGACGCAGGTATAGCCCAGCTATACCTAGGTATACTTCTGCCACTTGCGCGACCGGGTATCTTGAAACAATGGCACAGGCCGCCAGGAGCAGACCGCGCATGAAGCAGCCCACCGCAACTCTGATTGCCGTTGTCGACGACGACGAGTCCCTGCGCGATGCGCTCGACGGCCTGTTGCGCGCCACCGGCTACCGTACCCGCACCTTTGCCAGCGGCATTGATTTCCTTGCCTCTGATGGCCCGGGCCAGGCAGGCTGCCTGATCTCCGACATCCAGATGCCCGGCATGTGTGGCGTCGAGCTGTTGACGCAACTACAGGTACGTGGGTTCGACATTCCGGTGATCTTCATCAGCGCCCACCCGGGCCAACGCTCACGCATCACCCCGGGCATGGCAGGCGTAGTCAGCTGTCTGCCAAAACCATTCGAAGCCCAGCAACTGCTGGACTGCATCGAGACCGCCCTGCACCACTGAACAGTCCCTTCGATACGATCGTATAGCTGCTTACGCCCCATGCGTAATCCACTGCACACCCATGGAGAAGTGTGCGCGTCCCTGCCCCTGCATAACATCGACCTACAGCGTCCCGCCAGGGCCGAAGTTAAGAACCCTTACCCGTTCAACACAGGAGCACGATCATGAAACAGCAACTTCTGGTTATTGGCGCAGGATTCGCCGGATTGTGGAGCGCCCTGAGCGCCGCGCGCCTGCTCGACATGCATGGTCGGCAAGACGTGCAAATCACCGTGCTGGCGCCACAGGCTGAACTGCGTATCCGCCCGCGTTTCTATGAGGCCGACGTGCATAGCATGTTCGCCCCGCTCCAGGCGCTCTTCGATGCTGTCGACGTACGCTTCATCAAGGGCTGCGCCGAAAGCATCGACGAGCTGGCCCGCCGCGTCAGCTATCGCGACGAAGCCGGCCAACAGGCGCAATTGGCCTACGACCGCCTGATTCTGGCAAGTGGCAGCCTGCTGGCCCGCCCACCCGTGCCTGGCCTGAGCCAATATAGCTTCGACGTCGATCAGATCGAATCAGCAGCGCGCCTGGAGCAGCACCTGATGGCGCTGGGCAAACGCCCCGCAAGCAGCGCCCGCAATACCGTGGTGATATCCGGCGGCGGCTTCACCGGTATCGAAACCGCTACCGAGATGCCTGCACGCCTGCGTGCGGCTCTGGGCGAAGACGCGGAGATCCGGGTGGTCCTTGTCGACCGTGGCGAGCGCATCGGGGCCGCCCTGGGTGAGGGTATCAGACCTTCGATCATTGAAGCCTCGGATGAACTGGGTATCGAATGGATTGTCGGGGCCACCGTAACCGCGGTGGATGCCAATGGCGTAACGCTGGCTGATGGCCGACATATCGAAAGCCAGACCGTGGTCTGGACCGCCGGCATGCGCGCCAGCCCGCTGACCGAACAACTGACCGGTACCCGTGACCACCAGGGGCGCCTGCATGTGGACGGCAACCTCAAGGTGCACGGCCTGGACCATGTCTTTGCTGCAGGCGATGTGGCTTATGCAGCCACTGACGAGATCGGCAATTTCGCGGTGATGTCCTGCCAGCATGCCATCAGCCTCGGTCGCCATGCCGGCAATAACGCAGCCGCCGATCTGCTGGGGGTGGCACCCACGACTTACCGTCAGCCCAAGTACGTGACCTGCCTGGACCTAGGCGCCTGGGGCGCCGTATACAGCGAGGGCTGGGACCGCCAGTTGAAACTGGTGAAAGGCGAAGCCAAGGAGCTCAAGACCCAGATCAACACCGTGTGGATCTACCCGCCGGCAGCCGAGCGCGCTACCGCCCTGGCTTCCGCCGACCCGTCGATTCCAGTGGCTTGAGCCCCGCACGACCTTCCCATCCAGCAGGAGAACGACCATGACAATGCCAATGAACAATGTCGTCCCGACCGAGACCGAAGAACTGGTGCCCTCGCGCTATGCCGTGAAAGTCGGTGACATCGAGGTGCTGGTGGTGAGTGACGGTGTACTGCCCCTGCCCACCGAAACCATGTCGACCAACGCCGACCCAGCCGCCCGCGCGGCCTGGTTCAAGGACATGTTCCTGGGGCCGGAAACCTTCGACTGGGCGCTGAATGTATTGCTGGTGCGCAGCGGCGAGCAGGTCATCCTGGTGGATGCCGGGCTGGGTGGGCAGTTCCCTGGGTTCCCGCGGGCCGGACTGTTCCCGAAGCGGCTGGCGGCGGCCGGCATCGCGCTGGAGTCGATCACCGATATCATCATCACCCACATGCACATGGATCACATCGGCGGCCTGCTGGTGGAGGAGGTGAAGAACCGCTTGCGTGCGGACGTGAAGATCCATGTCACCGCGACAGAAGTAGACTTCTGGGCTGCACCGGACTTTTCGCAAACGGACATGCCTCAACCGGTACCAGATGTACTGCGGTCCACGGCAAAAGCGTTCATGCAAGCCTACGGCGACAGGATCCGCACCTTTGAGCTGCACCATGAAGTGGCCCCCGGTGTCGTCGCCAGCCTTACCGGCGGTCATACACCGGGGCACTGCGTGGTGTACATCAACTCGAACGAAGAGCAGCTGACCTTCGCCGGCGACGCATTGTTCCCGGTAGCCTTTGATCACCCGGATTGGCACAACGGCTTCGAACACGACCCTGAGGAATCAGTGCGGGTGAGGATGGCGCTGCTACACGATGCCGCAACCAGTGGCGAGCTGTTCGTCGCGACACACTTGCCCTTCCCTTCTGTAGGGCGGGTAGCGGTCGACGGTGAAGGGTTCCGCTGGGTTGCAGGATTCTGGAATTATTGAAAAACATCGTGATGCTCGACCGCCCCCTCACACATGACAGTGCTAGGCACGAGATGCGCTGCTCTGGTGAGGGGCTCCCGGAACTCAAGCCGAACTAGGCCAGCGCAGCCTCCTGCTCCAGCAACGACCAACCGCCATGCCCATCCACCTCAAGCCGGTGGGTATGGAACGCCGCCAGCGTGCTGCGGTGGCCGACACTGACCAGCAATGCACTCGGCATTTCCGAACGCAGCAACGCATACAAGGCATGCTCGAGCCCTTCATCCATCGCCGAGGTGGACTCGTCGAGGAACACCACCTGTGGCCGGTTGAACAGCACCCGGGCGAACGCCAGGCGCTGCTGCTCGCCCACCGAGAGGATGTGTGACCAGTCGCAGCTGACGTCCAGACGCTCGGCGAGGTGGGCCAGGTTGACTTGGCGCAATGCCTGCTGCATGAGCAGTTCATCCTTGGGGTTGCTGGCTGCCGGGTAGGCAATGACGGTACGCAAGTCACCCAGCGGCAGGTACGGGCGTTGCGACAGGAACAATGCCTGATGGCCCGTAGGCCGCCTGACCTTGCCTTCGGCATACGGCCAAAGGCCCGCCAGGGCACGCAGCAGCGTGGTTTTACCACTGCCTGACGGCCCTTTGATCAACAACGCCTGACCGGCGTGCAGGCTCAGGTCCAGGTCGGCGATAAGGGCATGCCCATCCGGGCGTAGCACCTGCAAGCCCGCGATCTGCAGCGCATGCGCCTGGTCTTCGGTAGCGACGCGCGGCAACGCACTTGCCTGCTGGTTGGCATCCAGAAAGCCGGTGAGACGGTCAAGGGTTGCACGGTACTGCGCAAACGCATCGTACGACTCACGGAAGAACGACAGAGAATCCTGCACCTGCCCAAAGGCCTGGGAAGTTTGCATGACATCGCCCAGCTTGATCGCCCCACTGAAGAAGCGCGGCGCCTGAAGAATGAACGGAAACACAACGGCAACCTGACTGACACCCAGGTTGAAGCCACTGAGCTTCAGGTTCCGGTACACCAATGCCCAGACATTCACGATCAAGGAAGCAAAGCGGCCCAGCAACGTGCCCCGCTCGACTTGCGAACCTTGGTAGAAGGCAATGTTCTCGGCGTTCTCACGCAGACGCATCAACGTGTAACGGAAGTTGGCGGTGAGTTTCTCGTTGAGGAAGTTAAGCCGGATCAGCGGGCGCCCGAGGCGGAAGGCGACCCAGGTGGCGGCGATGACATACAGGTACACGGCAAACACCATCGCCCGAGGGATCTCCACGCCGGCCACCGTCAACGGTGCCGACAGCCCCCAGAGGATGCCGGTGAACGCCACCAGTGAAACCAGCGCACTGACTGCGCCCAAGGCAAGGGTGACCGAGTTGGTGACGAAAGCGTTGACGTCCAGTTCGATACGCTGGTCAGGGTTGTCCACTGGCTCGGCAAGGAACTGGCCACGGTAATAGGCATCGCCCTGCATCCAGTCGTGGGTCAGGCGCTCGGTCAGCCAGACCCGCCACTTGATACTGAACGCCTGACTGACATAGAAGGTGAACAGCGAGCGCAGCACATGGATGGTGGCCAGCACCGCGAAAACGCCGAGCAGGTACCAGAACGCCGTCTGGTCAAGGCCCTGCAAGGCGCTGTAGAAGCCGTTGTACCAAAACGAGAACAGCACGTTGAGGCGAACCGAAAACAGCGTCAGGACCAGCAGCAGGGCGAATACCAGCAACGGCCGCCAACTGCGCCTGAAACTGAAATAGGGTCCCGCAAGCTGCCAGAACTGGCTGCCCCAGCGTGTACAACGCACAGCCAGAGTCGCGGCTGCAGTGAAGCTGACAAGGGTGATGAACGAGGCAATTGCCAGCCAGCTTAGGCTCTCTTGCAGGGCCTGATGCCAGTTCATTTCCATGGTAAGTATCCGTGCTGAGTATTTCCGCGAGCGTAGCACTACGCTGTCATGCTTCAGGTATAAATGACGCACATTTCATGATTTGTAGGAGCGGGTTTACCCGCGAACACCGGTAACGCCGGTGCCATCTACGAAGCTGCCTGCTCCCGGGATTCGAGCAAGGCCAGATTTTTTGGCCCATAAAGACAAAACCCCTACCTGCATATGCAGATAGGGGTTTTGCGAA
>NZ_JBICKE010000142.1:0-15913 GCF_043103865.1 Pseudomonas sp. yb_5 | reverse complement strand
ACGCTGCGCTCCCATCATCCGGCCCCTGCGCTGCGCTCCGGGGTCCCCTCACTCCGGCCTTGCTCCCGGCAGGGCCGCGCCGAAGGCCCCATCCTGGGGCCTCAGCGCTTGACGGGCATCCATGCCCGTCACCTGCCTCCGCAAGGCCTGCGTTCGGCCTCCTGAAGTCGCGAAGATCAAGATCAAGATCAAGATCAACGGCAACGGCAACGGCAACAGCAGGTGGATGGGCATAGAATCTCAGTTTACTACTGGCCCAGCAGCTGAGCTGGGGTGCCGACCGGCGGATTGTCAGCAGTGGAAGCAAATTCGCACCCATTTGCAGTTGCTCCACGCGGCGTGGCGCCTTAGACTGCCGCCCCCTGTAAAAGAGTGCCGGTTGGCGCTTGAAGAATTCCGCTGGCGATGCATAGGCATCGGCGGCACATGAATCGCCCAAATGCACATTTTTTCATAGAGAAATCGATGACCAAGGAACAGTTGCTGGCCATGTCGGCCGATGACTACATGAACGCCGACCAGCTTGCCTTCTTTACTGAGCTGCTGCAGGCGATGAAAGTCGAAACCCATGAACGCATCGAGCTCAGCCGCACCACCATCGAAGGCCTGGACACCCCGTCTGACCCTGCCGACGTGGCGTCGGTCGAAGAAGAACGTAGCTGGCTGGTAAATGCCATCGACCGCGACCAGCGCCTGCTGCCACAGCTGGAAATGGCCCTGGACCGTATTGCCGACGAAAGCTTCGGCTGGTGCGATGACAGTGGTGAGCCCATCGGCCTGAAGCGCTTGCTGATCAGCCCGACCACCAAGTACTGCATCGAAGCCCAGGAGCGCCACGAGCAGCTCGATCGCCACCAGCGCCAGGTATAAATCCACGCGCGGTGCCAAGCCCCTCGGAGCAAATCCCAGGGGCTTTTTGCGTTTCTCGTCGATACCGTTTTTGTTGCGCCATAAGAAACACTGCTGTACCAGGATGTGCTGTTTCCGCGCCACTGTCAGGCGTATCATGGCTTTATCGTTAGGGTGCTAATTAAATTCCGGAGGGAATGATGAATAGCCGAGTCGATGTGGCTGTGATGATAGGGTCGGGTGTGCCGGCCACCTTGCAGGCGCTGGGCAAGCGTATTTGCTGGGTAGTGCTGGTCAATGGCGAGCGCCGCGGCACCGCCTTCGCCACGCGCGAAGAAGCGCTTGAGTGCCAGGCTGCCTGGCAGCAGCAACTGAAGAAAGGACTGGCTGCCTGAAAATGTTTATTGCCTCTCGACGGGTTTCGGTGTTTTCGGGCATATTTGTCCTACAGTAATGCGCACATGGATGCCAGGGCTTGTCCTCTTGCAGGCTCACGCCATTGGTTGCGTTTTCTGGCGAGTGATTTCAGGCATCACGCTTCCCAAGCCGGGAATGAGCCAAACGCCTTCGGTTGAGGGCGAATCTGGCAAACCAGAGTAAAGATTCCTGCACGCTGCATCGTCAGCGAGCACAGACATTTCGCATATCGCTTTATTACTCTTTTTGCCTATCGATAAGAAATGGCCGTGCCTCCCCGAGCTTGGGTGAGGGCGGGTTGTAACCGGTTGAGGATTACTTCATTGGCAGTCAGCACACTTGATACGCATGCGTTGTTCGCCCTGGGCGACTTGCGCGGTAAATTGGCCCAACTGTTTCAGGGCCGCTTCATCTATGTCACCGAACAGAGTCCCGAAGGCTTGTACATGGCCGAAATCGACACCGAGAGTGCCCTGGTGGTCGATGACAAGCAGCGCCTTGAATTGAAAGTCGGCGACCACTTCCGTGCTGCCGTATTGCCTAGCCGCGAAGGTGGCAAGCTGGAAATGCGTTTTCGCGAAATCAAGTTGAATGTGTATGGCGTGGGCGACTACGCCTTCGTTTCTGTGCCGGAAGGCGAGGGCATCGTGTTTCGTGAAGGCCATGGCGTGATGCTGGTATTCGCCGCGCAGCAGCAAGTGCAGGAAGGCCTGGGCAAGTTGCTTAAAGCAGTGACTGGCAAGGTCGCCAAATGGCGCAAGGGTGAACTGACCACCTTCAAGGCCAGTGAATGACCAAAACTGACGACGCACCGGCCTCGCGGGCCGAGTTTCATCGGCAGCACCAGGCAGATGCCGTGGCTGAGGCAGAACGTTTGCTGGCCGGGCGTGAGAAGCTGCAAAGCGCCTGGTTGAACTGGGTGGCGGCTGAGCTCTATCGCCTCAGCCCGCCGCCGTATGCCGCCATGGTCCGGCGCGAGTTGCAGCGCCTCAGCCAAGGTTGAGACGGCAAACCTTCAATTGCCACGGTCTCGGCCACTGCTGACTTCTTCAGGCACCGGCTCTTTCGACATGCGCTTGCGAAACAGCGCCGCCCGCGCCAGCAACAGCGTGGTTATCGGCACGGTGATCGACAGCAGGATAGGAATCAGCCACGCGTGCAGCACAGGGGTGCCCTTGAGCCACGAAAAGTAGATGATCGAGGCCAGTGCAACGCACCATGCACCAAGGGTCGAGGCCAGCGCTGGCGGGTGCATGCGCTGGAAGTAGTCTTTCAGGCGTACCAGGCCTATAGCGCCGACCAGGGCGAACAGGCTGCCGGTGAGCAGTAGCGCGGCCGTGACCAGTTCCAGCCAGAACGGCAGTACCAGGGCTTCAGTCATTCGATCACCTCTCCGCGCAGCAGAAACTTGGCCAAGGCAAACGAGCCGACGAAACCAAACAGCGCAATCAGCAGGGCACCTTCGAAGTAGGTGTCACTGGCATAACGGATACCCAGCACCAGCATGGTGAGCATGGCCAGGATGTACAGGTAGTCCAGGGCCAGCACGCGGTCTTGGGCGGACGGGCCACGGAACAGCCGGATCAGCGTCAGGCCCATGGCCAGGGCGAAGATGAACAGGCTGGCGAGGACGGCGTTGGCGAGCAGGCCTGTCATTGGAAAATCTCCATCAGCGGGCGTTCGTAAGTGTCCTTGAAGTGCTGTATGAAGGCCGCTTCATCGTCCAGCTCAAACACATGCACCAACAGCACACTGCGGTCCAGTGCCAGTTCGGACCAGACTGTGCCAGGCACCACCGTGGTGATCATCGACAGCGCTGCCAGGCCGTGGGGGTCACGCAATGCCAGTGGTACGTGAACGAACGCCGAGCGTGGCGGCTGCTTGCCGGCCCGCAGCACACCGCGGGCCACCAGCAGGTTGGAGATGACCACATCGATGCCGACCCGACCGATCAGCCTGGCGATGACCAGGGGACGCCGTACGTGGGCATGCTGCGGGCGCAGGGGGGCCATCAACAGTGGCGCCAGTATGCCAAGTGCGGCGCCCAGCAGCAGGTTGCCGGGGCTGACCGAGAGGTTCAGCAGCAGCCACAGGCCGAACAGCGAGACCGATAGCAGCGGGGCGGGGAACAGTCGGTTCATGGCTGCACCTGTACGTCGCGCGAGGTGGGGCCAGGAATCGGCCGGGCGGCCATCACGGCTTCGATATAGGCATCGGGGGCCTGCAGGCTGGCGGCAGTGTCCTGGGTGTAGCGCAGCAACGGCTCGGCCTTGAGGCTGAGGATGAGGCACAGGCCGAGCAGGATGACGATGGGTAGGCATTCATAGCGCCGCAGCACCGGTGACGGGCGCTCTTCGGGCTTCCAGAATCGCTGGATACCGACGCGGCCGAAGGCGATCAGCGAGGCCATGCCGGACAGGATCAGCAACGCCACCAGGCCCCAGCCGGCGGCACTCAGCGGCTGCTCGGCCGGCACGCCCAGGCCCAGTGGATTGAACAGCGCGCTGATCAGGTTGAGCTTGCCGACAAAGCCCGACAGCGGCGGCATGCCGATGATCAGCAGTGCGCAGGCGATGAAGCTGAGCCCGAGGAAGGCCATGGTCCACGGGATGATCTGGCCGATTACCACCTGCTGTTCATCGTCGAGGTTGATACCCTTGGGCGGGTGCAGCGATTCCAGTGGCGGCGGCATGGCGTCCTCTTCTTCGTCCAGCGGCGCTTCATTGGCCGAGCGCGAGCGCTCGACCAGTTCGGCGAGCAGGAACAGTGCGCACAGCGCAAGGGTCGAGTTGACCAGGTAGAACAGCGCCGCGCCGGTCAGTGCCGCCTGGGCAAAACCCACCGCGCCAAGCAGGGTGCCGGCCGAGACCAGGATACTGAGTGCCGCCATCCGCTCCAGGCGCTGTGCCGCCAGGATCGATACCGCTGCCACCGCCAGGGTGACCAGGCCGCCGTAAACCAGCCATTCACCGCCGAAATGCGCCGAGGCCCCGGCCTGCCCGGAGAACAGCAGCGTCCACAGGCGCAGCACGGCGTACAGGCCGACTTTGGTCATGATGGCGAACAGTGCAGCCACCGGCGCGCTGGCTGACGCGTAAGCTGGCACCAGCCAGAAGTTCAGCGGCCAGATGCCGGCCTTGACCAGGAAGGCCACGGCCAGGATTGCCGCGCCGGCATGCAGCAGGCCACGGTCGGCCTCCGGTACCAGTGGAACCTTCAGCGCCAGGTCGGCCATGTTCAGGGTGCCGGTCACGCCATACAGCATCGCTGCGCCGATCAGGAACAGCGACGAGGCAAACAGGTTGATGGCGATGTAGTGCAGGCCGGCGCGCACCCGCGCCCGCCCCGAACCATGCAGCAGCAAGCCATAGGAGGCGGCCAGCAGCACTTCGAAGAAGACGAACAGGTTGAACAGGTCGGCGGTAAGGAAGGCGCCGTACAGGCCCATCAGCTGGATCTGGAACAGTGCATGGAAGCTGGCCCCTGCACCGTCCCAGCGGGCCCGGGCAAACAGCAGGGCGCTGAAGCCGATGACCCCGGTCAGGCTCAGCAAGAGCGCGGACAGGTGGTCCACCACCAGCACGATGCCAAACGGCGCTGGCCAGTTGCCCGGCAGGTACACGCCGATCGAGGCTGCCTGGCCCTGGGTGCGCACCCACAGCAGCAGAGAGACCGCGATTGCCAGGCCGGTGAATGTTGACAGCAGGTTAAGCCTGGCCTTGATATGCCTGTGCTTTTCACCCAGCAGCAACATTATCGCCGCTGTAATCAGCGGCAGCAGGATGGGGGCGACAATCAGTTGGCTCATACCACTCATTCGTCACGCTCCCGGCCATCCACGTGGTCGGTACCGGTCAGGCCGCGCGAAGCCAGCAGCACCACGAGGAACAGCGCGGTCATGGCGAAACTGATGACGATGGCGGTGAGCACCAGTGCCTGTGGCAGCGGGTCGGTGTAATGCAACAGGTCCTGGGTAACGCCATCCTTGATGATCGGTTCCTTGCCGATGAACAGGCTGCCCATGCTGAAGATGAACAGGTTGACCCCGTACGAAAGCAGACACAGGCCCATGATCACCTGATAGGTGCGCGGGCGCAGGATCAGCCACACCCCGGAGGCAGCCAGTACGCCGATGGCGACTGCAATCACTTCTTCCATCAGGCGGCTCCTGCTTGGCTGGTTTTTGCCGGGTTGCCCGGGCGATAGGCGCGCACCGACTGGTGCGCCAGGGCCGTGAGGATCAGCAGGGTCGAGCCGACCACAACGGTGTATACGCCGATATCGAAGAACAGCGCGCTGGCCACGTGCACATCACCCAGCAACGGCAGGTGCAAGTGGGCGGTATGAGTGGTGAGGAACGGGTAACCCAGCAGCATGGCGCCGACCCCGGTCAGGGTCGCGCACAGCAGCCCGGTTCCCATCCAGCGCAGCGGCCGCAGGCTCATCTGCGCCTCGACCCACTGGGTGCCGGCCACCATGTACTGGAGGATGAATGCCACCGACATCACCAGGCCAGCGACAAAACCGCCACCGGGCTGGTTGTGCCCACGCATGAACAGATACATGGACACCAGCAAGGCGATCGGCAGCAGCAGGCGCACCAGCGCTGCAGGCACCATCATGAAGCCCAGTGCGGTATCGGTGGCATGCCGCGGGTTGATCAGGTCGGTGACTACGTCCGGCGCCAACTGACGTTGTTGCGCTGGCAGTTGCATGCTCTCTTTCGGAGGACGGAAGCGCCGTAGCAGGGCGAACACCGTCAGGGCCACAGCCACCAATACGGTGATTTCACCCAGGGTATCGAAGCCGCGGAAGTCGACCAGCATGACATTGACCACATTGGTGCCGCCGCCCTGAGGCAATGCCCGGCTCAAGTAGAACGAGGAAATGTCGTTGGGCGTCGGTCGGGTCAGCATGGCGTACGACAGCACGGCCATGCCGCCACCCACCAGCACGGCCAGCAGCAAGTCGCGCAGGCGGCGCATGCGCGCGCGCTCCAGGCTGCCAGGCAGCGGCGATACGCCTTCGATACGCCGTGGCAGCCAGCGCAGGCCAAGCAGAATCAGCACGGTGGTGACCACTTCCACCACCAACTGGGTCAGTGCCAGGTCGGGCGCAGAGAACCAGACGAAGGTGATGCAGGTCATCAGGCCGCAGACGCTGACCATGATCAGTGCCGCCAGGCGGTGGTACTTGGCCTGGTAAGCGGCGCCGATGGCGCAGGCAATGGCGATCAGCCACAGGGCGACGAACACGCCCGAACCCGGAATCTTCGGGCGATCACCCCAGCTCAGGCCGCTATACAGCATCGGCGTGAGGCCCGCGAGGAACGCGGCGAATACCAGCATGAACAGCTGCGACTGCAGTCGCCGGGTGGTGAGCACGCGCTCGATGCGACGCGCCAGCAGCATCAGGTGAACCTGGCCGTGCTCGAACAGTCGCTTGCCATTGAAGCGCTCGATCACCGGCGGGTAGGGGAAGCGGCCCAGGCGCAGTTGCTTGCGCAGCAACAGGTACAGGACGATGCCGCCGCTCATGGCTACCAGGCTCATGATCATCGGCGCGTTCCAGCCATGCCAGATGGCCAGGCTGTATTCCGGCAGGGTACCGCCAACCACCGGCAGGGCCGCAGCGGCCAGCAGGGGGCCGACCGACTGGGTGGGGAAGATGCCCACTACCAGGCACGTGAGCACCAGCAGCTCCACCGGAGCACGCATCCAGCGTGGCGGCTCGTGCGGGGTATGGGGCAGGTCCTGGGCCGTCGGCCCGAAGAACACATCGACGGTAAAACGCAGGGCATACGCCACGCTAAAGGTGCCGGCCAGAGTGGCGATTACCGGCAGCGTGGCCTCGACCCAGGCAGTGGAACTGATGAACACCGTTTCGGCGAAGAACATTTCTTTCGACAGGAAGCCGTTCATCAGCGGCACGCCGGCCATTGAGGCGCTGGCGACCATGGCCAGGGTCGCGGTGTAGGGCACCAGGCGGATCAGGCCGCTGAGGCGGCGAATGTCACGGGTGCCGCTCTCATGGTCGATGATGCCGGCGGCCATGAACAGCGAGGCCTTGAAGGTGGCATGGTTGAGGATGTGGAATACCGCGGCGACGGCAGCCAGCGGGCTGTTAAGGCCCAGTAGCAGGGTAATCAGGCCCAGGTGGCTGATGGTCGAATAGGCCAGCAAGCCCTTGAGGTCATTTTGGAACATGGCGGCGAAAGCGCCGAGCAGCAGGGTGAGGGCGCCGGCACCGCCGACGATCCAGAACCACTCCTCGCTACCGGAAAGTACCGGCCACAGGCGTGCCAGCAGGAACACCCCGGCCTTGACCATGGTTGCAGAGTGCAAGTAGGCCGACACCGGTGTGGGCGCTGCCATGGCGTGGGGCAGCCAGAACTGGAAGGGGAACTGTGCGCTCTTGGTCAGTGCGCCAATGAGGATCAGGGGCAGCAGCACCGGGTAAAGCGCATGCTGGCGGATGATATGCCCGGCAGCCAGGACCTTGTCCAGGTCATAGCTGCCGACCACATGGCCGAGCAGCAGGGCCCCTACCAGCAGGCACAAGCCGCCTGCACCGGTTACCATCAGCGCCATGTAGGCGCCACGACGGGCGTCGGCGCGGTGGTGCCAGTAGCCGATCAGCAGGAAGGAGAACAGGCTGGTCAGTTCCCAGAAGAACACCAGTTGGATCAGGTTGCCGGAGATGACCAGGCCGAGCATGGCCCCCATGAAGGCCAGGAAGAACGCGAAGAAGCGTGGTACCGGATCTTGCGGTGACATGTAATAGCGGGCATACAGCGACACCAGAGCGCCAATGCCCAGTACCAGCAACGAGAACAGCCAGGCAAAGCCGTCCATGCGCAACACCAGGTTCATTCCCAGGCTGGGAAGCCACAGGAACTCTTCGCGAATGACGCCACCATGGGCAATCTGAGGGTACAGAAGTGCTACCTGGACGGTACCGACCAGGGCTACGAGCCCGGCAAGAATGGACTCGGCGTTACGTGCGTTGTGCGGCAGCACAGCTGCCAGGCAACTGCCCACGAACGGCAGAAGCAATAGCACTATCAAGGACATAGCGGCCTATTCTGGAGAAGTTTGCAAAGAATCATACGTGCCGAGGTGTTTATCACCAACACGCAAGCTGTCGCAGGATCCTACAAACAGGCTGTGACAAGCGGTTTTTTTATAACAGCTTTTTACAAAGAATGGCCGCTGTTGACCGCTTTACAGCCCGGCCTGGCGTTCGCCTTGATGCTGCACATCGCGTGCTTCGACCGTTTCGCGAGGGCGCCGCACCTTGAGTTCACTGACCACCACCGCGACCACGATCAGCAGGCCGCCGAGCAGCGCCACACCCGGCAGGCGCTCGCCAGCCAGGCGCCCAACGATGCCGGCCCACACCGGTTCACCGGCATAGATGAGCGTGGCGCGAGTAGGCGAAACCGACTTCTGTGCCCAGTTCATCGCCACTTGGATCACCGCACTCATTGCGCCCAGGCCGACTGCGCTGGCCAGCAACAGCCAGGAAAAGTCGGGGATGCGCTCCTGGGTCGGCACGATCATCAGAAACGCCAGCAACGATGCGGTGGCAAGTTGCACCACGGTAACCCGGCGCACATCGACCTGGCCGGCGTAGCGGCTGATCAGAATAATTTCACCGGCGATGGCCACGGCACTGACCAAGGTGACCAGCTCGCCCTCGCTGAAACGCAGGCTGCCCCCTTCCGGGCCAGCCAGCAGCATCAGGCCGATGAAAGCCAGGCAGATACCCATGCTGGGCATCAGGCCAGGCCGCCGCCCCAGCACCAACCACTGCAGCAGCGGCACGAACGGCACGTACAGCGCAGTGATGAACGCTGACTGGCTGCTGCTAATGGTTTGCAGGCCCATGGTCTGCAGGCCATAGCCGAGCATGATCGACACGCCGATCAGCATGCCTGCCTTCAGTTCGGTGAAGGTAAGGCCGGGCAGCGCTCGCGCCGAGACCACGCCAACGAACAGCGCGGCTGCCGCGAAGCGTAGGCCGACGAAGAACATCGGGCCGCTGACGGTCATCACGTTGTGCACCAACAGGAAAGTGCCGCCCCACAACATGGTGATGAATACCAACACCAGTTCGGCCTTGCTCAGGCGGAAGGTGACGGCAGGGGTAGGCTTGCTGCTGGGCTGGTTCATGGTCTTGCACACTCGGAAAGGGCGGCGCACAATCGCCGCAAAAGTGGGCAGTATACTGCGCAATCCTGATCAGTGAGCAATATAGTGCACAAGGATTCTTCGCACCGGGCATCGGTGCTGCAACATGTCAGCCTCAATGTGCGCAGTCTGCGCAACGCCGCCGGCTTGAGTCAGGCGGCGCTCGCCGAGCGTTCAGGGGTCAGCCGGCGCATGCTGGTCGCGATCGAGGCGGGCGAGAAGAATGTCAGCCTGACCACATTGGACCTGATTGCCGAAGCCTTGGGCGTGGCCTTCAGTACCCTGATCCAGGCGCCAGACCTGCGCGACCCCGGGCGCATTGAAGAACTGGCCTGGGCTGGTGAACACCCCCAGAGCAGAGCGGTGTTGCTGGGTAGCAGCCCGGCAAGGCGCGAGGTGGAACTTTGGGAATGGACCCTGGCACCGGGGGAGTGCTATTGCAGTGAGGCCGATGCCGAAGGCTGGAGTGAGCAGATTTATGTGGTCGATGGGCAACTGACGCTTATCATCGAAGATGTCGAGCATCGCTTGCAGGCGGGGCGGTTCCATGTGTTCCCCAGCAATTGCCGGTATGCCTACCGCAACGATGGCGTGGCGGCTGTGCGGTTTGTGCGCAATGTGGTGATTTGAGTGTGCAGGTGTTGGGGCTGCTGTGCGGCCCCAAAGGTCTCAAGCCGATCAGTTTTTCAGCAGATCATCGGTCTTCACCACATTGGCATAGGCAAACGCCAACGCCGCCATCGCCGAGTCATGTACATGAGCCGCCGGCACCTGCTTGCCGTCGAATGCCAGTGGCAGGGTTGCGCAGGCATCGTGCGCCACGGTCACTTGATAGCCCAGATCGGCCGCAGCCCGGGTGGCGGCGTCAATGCACATGTGGCTCATGCTGCCGACGATGGTCAGCGCCTCGACGCCATGCCGGTCCAGCGTGTGCTCGAGATCGGTGCCGAGGAAGGCATTGACCTTGTGCTTGAGCACCACCGGTTCGCCCGGTAATGGCTCGACCTTGGCGTGGATGGCTGCACCCTGCGAACCGGGGGTAAAGAATGGCGCATCGGCAGTGTCGAACTCATGCCGCACATGCACTATCAGGTCGCCGCGCTGGCGTGCTGCTGCCAGCAGGCGGGCAGCGTTGTCGGCCGCCTGGTCGGCACCATCGAGGGTCCATTTGCCGCCCGGGAAGTAGTCGTTCTGGATGTCGATGATGATCAGTGCCTGCTTGCTCATGCTGCCTCCTGTGGCAGTAGTCGTCGAGAGACGTTAGTTATAGGCTGTGTTTACTCACCTGAGGATTGGCGCGAACGACACTATGCGGGCAAAAACTGACACCTCAGCCTACCTGGATATCGGCTTGCTGCTGTACCCCGGCGTGCAGCGCGCTGCCGTGCATGGGCTGGCCGACCTGTTCCTTGTGGCCAACCGGGTTGCGGCTGAACTGGGGGCCGTCGAACTGCCGCACATTCGCGTCACTTGCTGGCAGGCAGATGAGACGGGGCAGTTGTTGGCAGCGTCGGATGGTTCATCTATCACCGCGCCGAGCCTGCGCGTACTGATCATTCCACCAAGCCTGGAGTCAGCTCCGCAGGCCGCGTTGCTCGAGCGTCACCGCGTGCCGCTGTGCCTGCTGCACGGGCGTGGTACGGTGCTGGCGTCGGTATGCATCGGCGTATTTTTCATTGCCGCCAGCGGTTTGCTCGACGGGCGCCCGGCCTGCACCCACTGGAACTATGTGCAGGCGCTTGCCCAGCGTTTCCCCAAGGTGCGGGTAGAAACCCAGCAGCCGTTGCTGGATGACGGCGACATCGTGACCTCGGCAGGTTTGATGGCCTGGACCGACCTGGGATTGCGTCTGCTGGAGCGCTTTGTGGGGACTACGGTGGCACAGGAGACCGCCCGCTATCTGGCCGTCGATCCGGTTGCGGCGCTGCTGCCCGGAGCTGTATTCAACCCGCGCCTGGACCACGGCGACGAGGCCGTGTTGAAGGTGCAACACTGGTTGCAGGGCAATGGCGGGCAGGATGCCGACCTGGCCGCGATGGCTGCCTGCGCGGGGCTGGAGGAGCGCACTTTCTTGCGGCGCTTTCGTGCAGCCACCGGGCTGCGCCCGACCGAGTATTGCCAGCAGGTGAGGGTTGGGCGGGCGTGCCGTTTACTGGAGTTCACCCGGCGCAACGTCGAACAGATTGCGTGGGGAGTCGGATACCAGGATCCGGGCGCGTTTCGCAAGGTGTTCCAGCGTGTCACCGGCCTTACCCCGAGTGACTATCGGCGACGGTTTGCGGTGTCCGGCCAGGGTCTGTAGAAACCGCTTGACCTTGACTTTGCTTGAGGTTTTACCCTGCACGGCATCGCGCTGCATGCGTCCGTAGCCAGGAGACTGTCGATGTTGGCAAAACCTCATGCCTTGTGGTTCACCCAGATGATCGAATACGAAGTGCCCAGTATGTACCAGCAGGCATTGGCCCAGGCCCTGGTGGTGCGTAGTGAAGCGTTGGCTGAGCGTTGCGAAGGGCTACAGGGTGTGAGTATCCAGGCCAGCGACGATGGCAGCCGGGTGTTGCAATACCTGCAATGGCAGTCACGCCAGGCCTGGGCTGCGGCAGCCGTGCACTTCGTCGAGGCGTCGTTTCTCGACCTGCTGGGCAAGCATCAGGCACGAAGCATCAACTTCGCCGCCTACCAGGCCCTGCGCAGCCTGGTGCGCGGTGACGATGGCGTCCTGCATTGCCAGGTGGGCGGGCCTCAGGCATACCAAGGTGCGTAGCGCTGTGTGCAATGATTGTGCTGCATGTGAAGTCTTCGTCCTGGGGCGTTCAGCGGAACTTGATCAATGATCCTTGCCCCGTTGTAGGAAGTGTCCTATTGGCACAGGGCGTGGCGGGCAATGCATGCCGTATCTTGGTCGTCGCGATTGCAGCGCTATGGCGGCTGTTCCATTATCGGTCTATTGGATAAACCGTTATGAAGCCGCAGGAGAGCGCATGAACGTCCAGACGACCCTTGAGCAAAGCGTGCCGCAGCGACTGGTGCACGTGCGCCAAGTCATGGCGGCAGAGGGCATCGATGCCTTGCTGGTACCCTCTGCCGATCCCCATCTTTCCGAATACCTGCCCGGTTACTGGCAGGGGCGTCAGTGGCTTTCGGGGTTTCAGGGCTCGGTCGGTACGTTGGTGGTCACCCCCGGGTTTGCCGGGCTGTGGGTCGATAGCCGGTACTGGGAGCAGGCGGCTCAGGAGCTGGCGGGCAGCGGCATCGAACTGATGAAACTGTTGCCGGGCAAACCCGGGGCGCTGGAATGGTTGGGCGAAAACGTCGTGCCCAACGGTCGCGTGGCAGTGGATGGTGCGGTCATGGCCCTGGCTTCGGCGCGCCAGCTGGGTGAGCGGCTGAAGGCGCGTGGAGCGCAGCTGGTGACTGACATGGACCTGCTGGGTCAGGTCTGGGATGGGCGCCCGGCGCTGCCAGGTAACCCGGTGTACCAGCACTTGCCGCCACACGCCACGGTGAGCCGGGCGGAAAAGCTCGCGCAATTGCGCCAGGGCATCCAGGCCAAGGGGGCCGACTGGCACTTCATCGCGACCCTGGATGACATTGCCTGGCTGTTCAACCTGCGCGGAAGCGATGTCTCCTACAATCCGGTTTTCCTGGCCTTTGCCCTGATCAATCAGCAGCAGGCCATCCTGTTCGTGGGCCAGGACAAGGTGGACGCGCACCTGCGTCAGGTGCTGGAGGTCGACGGCATCGAGGTGCGTGACTACAGTGAAGCAGGCAAGGCGCTAGGCACCGTTCCCGCGGGGGCGCGGCTGCTGGTGGATCCGGCCCGGGTCACCTGCGGCCTGCTGGACAGCCTGGCGGCAGAGGTGGTGCTTGTCGAGGGGCCCAACCCCACCACGCTGAGCAAGTCTTGCAAGGGTGACGACGACCTGGTGCACATTCGCCAGGTCATGGAGCAGGACGGCGCAGCCTTGTGCGAGTTTTTCGCCTGGTTCGAGGCGAACCTCGGCCGGGAGGTCATTACCGAGCTGACGGTTGACGAGCAATTGAGCGCCGCGCGTGCTCGGCGCCCGAACTTCGTGTCGCTGAGCTTTTCTACCATCGCCGCCTTCAATGGCAATGGCGCGATGCCACACTACCGTGCCACCGAGCAGTCGCATGCGCTCATCGAGGGTAATGGCTTGCTGCTGATCGACTCGGGCGGTCAATACCTGGGCGGCACTACCGACATCACCCGCATGGTGCCGGTCGGTAGTCCCAGCCAGGCACAGAAGCAGGACTGCACCCGTGTGCTCAAGGGCATGATTGCCCTGTCGCGTGCCACGTTCCCGCGGGGGGTGCTGTCGCCGTTGCTCGACGCTATTGCCCGGGCGCCGATCTGGGCTGACCAGGTCGATTATGGCCATGGTACCGGCCACGGGGTGGGCTACTTCATGAACGTGCATGAGGGGCCTCAAGTGATCGCCTACCAGGCGGCACCTGCACCGCAGACGGCGATGCAAGCGGGCATGATCAGCTCGATCGAGCCGGGTACGTACCGCCCGGGGCAGTGGGGAGTACGCATCGAGAACCTGGTGGTCAACCGCGAAGCAGGAAAGAGTGCCTTCGGTGACTTCCTGCAATTCGAGACCTTGACCCTGTGCCCTATCGACACCCGCTGTCTGTTGCCCGAGTTGCTGACCAAGGAAGAGGTGGAGTGGCTGAACAGCTATCACGCCCGCGTGCGTGAGCGCCTGGCACCCTTGCTACAAGGGGATGCGCTAGCTTGGTTGGAGGTGCGTACCGCACCGCTGTAACGCAGATGAAAAAGGGCAGTTTGCGAGCTGCCCTTTTCTCTATTTACAGATGATGATCATGCTACGGCTGGTGTAACCTGCAGGGTTTATGCCGAACAAGTAGTCACCGGCTTCCTCATCGCTATCGCCCGAGCGTGCAATGACCCGGTAGCCGCGCGTGCTGCAGGAGCTTGCGGCCTTGCTGTAGCAATTGTCCCATGAGGAAGAAAGGCCGGAGCAATTGATATGCAGGCCCTTCTTGCCCCTTTTGACCTCGGTCTTGGCTGTGGCGGCACATCCAGCAATAGCCAAGATGGCCAGGATGAGAAAAATTCGTTTCATTCCTGTCCTTAAATGCAGGGCAAATCATTTGTCACGACCCTGTCGTTGTCGCTTCGGTTCTTCCTGAACCTTCCCCAGCGTCCGTGTTCGGCCCAGTAGATAGCGTAAAGATGATGATTCTGTGACAGCTTAATCAGCGAGACGGGCTGCTACAATCACTAATCCTTTCTCAAATGAAAATATTTCTCATATCAGTCTGCTGCGATCGCCGGGCTGGGCGCCTTGCGCATGGACAGGGTGGTGCCGACCGAGGCGGTAATGATTGCCAGAATTGCCAGCCATTGAGTAAGCGTCAGCACTTCGCCAAGGAACAGCAGGCCGGACAATGCGCCAAATGCCGGTTCGATGCTCATCAGGGTGCCGAACGTGCGCGCCGGAATTCGCGTGAGGGCAACCATTTCCAGGCTGTATGGCAGCGCGGTGGACAGTATTGCAACCGCCAACGCCATGGGGATCACTGCAGGTGTGAGCAGGGCGCTACCGGCGTGGGCGATGCCGATGGGGGCGACGAACAGGGCCGCAACTACCACCCCCAGGGCCGCGCTCTGGATGCCGTGCTCGGCCCCTGCACGTTGTCCGAACAGGATGTACAGTGCCCAGCATGCCCCCGCACCCAGCGCATAGGCGGCGCCCAGTGGGTCGAGTGCCTGGCCGCTGTGGCCTGCCGGCAGTAACAGCAGCAGGCCGGCGATGGCCAGGGCAATCCACAGGAAATCGATCGGTCGCCGCGAGGAGAAGATCGCCACGGCCAACGGGCCAGTGAATTCCAGGGCGACGGCGATACCGATCGGTACTGTCTGCAAGGCCATATAAAAGAGGAAGTTCATGCCACCCAGCGCCATGCCGTAGATGACCACGTTGCGCAACGTGTTGGCGGTCATGCGTACCCGCCACGGGCGCAATATAAGCAGCATGATGATGCTGGCGAAAATCAGGCGCAGGGCGGTGGTGCCTTGTGCGCCGATGATCGGGAACATGCTTTTGGCCAGAGAGGCGCCGGACTGAATCGATGCCATGGCGATAAGCAGTAGGCCGATCGGGAAAAGGGTGGCGGCCAGGCTGCGGGGCTGGGTGTTCATTTAAGTGCGGCAATCCTTGGGTGGGGAGGTGGTGAGCAATATAGTGCGCAATTGGTGGGGTGGGTGGTAGCCCTCAAGCGGGTTTGGCAGAAATATTTCAACTCATTGAAATTAAAGGTTGACCTTATCGATAGCCTCCCTATAATGCGCACCACTCCAACGCGGTAGCGAAGCAAGGCTAGCGACTGTGTTGAGTCAAGTGTTTGAAGTGAAACGAGTTTCTCGCAAAAAACTTCAAAATAAACGCTTGACAGGCTCTGAGGAA
>NZ_JBICKE010000141.1:0-329 GCF_043103865.1 Pseudomonas sp. yb_5 | reverse complement strand
CCTTCGTCCAGCAGCTTGCGGAACATCTCAACACCGGTGCAGGTGGTGGTGGTGGTGTCACGCAGACCAACGATTTCCAGTGGATCCTGAACGCGGACGATACCACGCTCGATACGACCGGTAACAACGGTACCACGACCCGAGATCGAGAACACGTCTTCGATCGGCATCAGGAACGGCTGGTCGATGGCACGAACTGGCTCAGGAATGTAGCTGTCCAGAGTTTCTACCAGCTTCTTGACAGCGGTAGTACCCATTTCGTTGTCGTCTTTGCCTTCCAGCGCCATACGAGCCGAACCGATGATGATCGGGGTGTCGTCGCCTGGGAA
>NZ_JBICKE010000140.1:0-27379 GCF_043103865.1 Pseudomonas sp. yb_5 | reverse complement strand
CCGCGAATAGGCCGGCACAGACAACGAGATTACAACCTGAAATGCCCCACCATGCCCTTCAGGTCGGTGCCCAGTTGCGCCAGCTCGACACTGGACCGGGCATTGTCCTGCATCGCCAATGCCGCCTGGTCCGCACTGCCGCGAATCTGCGTGACACTGCGGCTGATCTCTTCCGCCACCGAACTCTGCTGCTCGGCGGCTGCGGCAATCTGCTGGTTCATCTGCTGAATCAATGACACCGCTGCGGCAATGCTGCCCAGCGCGCTTTCGGTCTGCAGGGCATCGGCCACGGCCAGCCGTACCAGCTCGGTACTGCCACGAATCTGCGCCACCGACTGCTGGGCATTGCCGCGCAGGCTGGCCACCAAGGTTTCGATCTGCTCGGTGGATTGCCGCGTACGCCGCGCCAGCGCGCGCACTTCATCGGCCACCACGGCAAAGCCACGCCCCTGCTCGCCGGCGCGGGCAGCCTCGATGGCGGCATTGAGCGCCAGCAGGTTGGTTTGCTCGGCCACGCTCTTGATCACTTCCAGCACGTCGCCAATGGTGTGGATTTCGGCACTGAGGCTGTCGATGCCGGCGCTGGCAGCTTCTGCCGCCGACGCCAGTTGCTCGATGCGCTGCATGCTCTGGCGCACCACCTGCTGACCGGAGTCGACCTTCTCGTCCGCCGCCTGGGCCGCCTGCGCCGCCTCCTCGGCATTGCGCGCCACATCGTGCACGGTGGCAGTCATCTGCTGCATGGCGGTAGCGACCTGCTCGGTTTCCTCTTTCTGGCTGCCCACCTCGCGGTTGGTCTGCTCGGTCACCGTCGACAACGCCTGGGCGCTGCCGGCCAATTGTTCGATGCCCTGCTGCAAGCCGCTGACAATGCCCGAAAGCCCCGCCGCCATCTGCTGCATGGCCTGCATCAGTTGCCCCACCTCATCCCGGCGCGGCGCCTGGGCGTCGAAGCCCAGTTCACCCGCCGCAATGCGCTGGGCGCGGGCAATCACATGCTTCAACGGGCCGACCACAGCCCGGGTAATCAGCCAGGCCGCCAACACGCCTACAAGCAACGCCAGCGCCGTCGCCAGGCCGATGGCCAGGGCATTACGCTGCAGCTCGCCTTGCAGGGCCTGCTCCTGCCCAAGGTAGGCTTGGTCGACACGCCCGGTCACCCGCTCGGCGCTGGCTTGCAGCTGCGCCTTGAGCCCCTGCTCGCGGGCCAGCTGGTCGGTGTATTCGTTGAGTTTTTCCGAGAAACTGCCAATGTGCCCAGCCACTTCACCCAGCACGCTCTGGTAACCGGCATCGCCAACCGCACCCTGCAACTGGCTGACCAGGCCGGCGGCCTCCACCGTCTGGGCAATACGCTCCTGGCTCACACCCTCCTCGCCCTTGCGGCTTTTATCCAGACGCACCCGTGCTTCGTCCATGGCCTGCAGCATCAGCCGCGACACCTGGGCCACCTGCGCGGCTTGCTCAAGAAACTCGCTACCCTGCTGGCCTTGGGACTGCTTGAGGGTATATGCGCCGTCATCGGCCAGGCCGGCCTGCAGCACATCAAGGTTATTGGAGACGTTGGACACCGACCAGCTGGCCATGTCCAGCGCCAGCTCCTTGGCCTGCACAGCCTCGACAAAGGCTTCGAATGCCTGGCCATAGGCGGCAAGATCGGTTTGCGCCGCGGCCAGCGCTGGCAGGCCTTGGGCGCGTTCGACCAAACCCTGCAGGCCGCCACGCAAGGCGTCGGCCTGCTGAATGTCGGAGCGCAGGGCAAATGCCTGCTCATGCTCGCGCAAACGCAGCAAGTCGGTATTGAACTGGGCCAGCTGACGCAAACTGTCGAAGCGCTGGCCAACGCTTTGCAACGCCACAACGCCGATAGCCGCCACCGCCAGCGTCAGCAGCAGCACCAAGGCAAAACCCAGGCCAAGTTTGCGGGCCATGCCCAGGTTGGCCAGCACACCGTGCTTGCTCGCGCCCATCACCGATCCCCTTTCAGCCAGTGAGGTTATCCCGAAGGCTAAGGGTGGCAACGTTGCCTGCCAATGAACAAGGGGGTGGCGCCAGAATAGTGTCAAATAGCTATGTCTTGTCGTTTTTGGCTGCAAAGGGGTCGCTTTCAGTGCCCGCTGTAAGCAATATCACTAGGCCATCAATGATAGCCCGCCCCTCAGCCTGCGACGGTGCTTTCCCATATTAAATCGACGCAAGTAAGCCATTAATTTATTCCAATCCACACTTTATAAAACACTATTGACGCCATTAAATTTGCGCCAAACAGAGGGTATTGAAATTTTTTTAAATACCCCTGCACACATTAAAAACGTCGCTATCGTGATCGGTAACTGGCCCGTTCTCCGGACCTGCAGTGCACCCTGGAGTTTGTAATGAAAACAGCCATGTTTACTGCTGTGGTCACCCCGTTGCTGCTGTTTACTGTGCCAACCGTTGGATATGCCGATACTTCCACCGCACCGATATTCACCCTCGGCCTACAAGGGAGCTACACCCAACTGGAATTGAACGGCCCCAAGGATGACACCGAAGATATGCCCGAAGGTGGTTTATTCATCAATTACGGCAACAAGATGACGGCCAGGCAAGGCCTTGTCTACCAGGCCGAAGCCAGCGGCATGTACTCGAAACAGCATGACCAGAAGCTCAAGGACGGCCAGGCCGACCTGGACCTGGGCTGGCGGTTGGCGCTGGCGGAACGGCATTCAGTCGACCTGCTGCTGGGCGCCGGCTACAAATGGAACCGGTTGGAACCCAATACCAGCCGTCATGATGTCGACCTTACCAACCGCACGCCATTCGCCAAGCTCGCAGCGGGGTACAATTACCGCTTCAATAATGCCACCCTGCGTTTCGAAGCGGGCATACGCCAGGTCATCAATGGCGACTCGCAATTGAAAATACATGGCATCAGCAGTGAAGAGGTTGATTTGAAAGATACCACCAACCCCTTTGCCGAACTTAGCGTGCTCTTCAACCAACACGGTACTGTGTCGGTATACGCTTCGCTTTACTTCAGCCGCTACAACTATGAACTGGACGGGCAGTTCCAGATGACCGCCTCGGACGAACAAACCCGTGACGAGTATGGCTTGAAGATAGGCGTCAGCTTTTAGCCGGGGGCCAGCTGCCTGCGCGGCTTGCTCAGGAAAGGCCTGGGCACGCCCATCCTGTCCATGCGCGACATGGTGGGCTTTGGCCTGGTGATCGCAATTGCAAAGGGCGGGCTTGCCCGCGAAGCAGCCCGCACGGCATCCACTCAGATCGCCGTGGCCCCGCCATCTACCGTCAGGCAATGCCCGGTGGTAAACGCCGCGCCGTCACTGCACAGGTACAGCACGGCGCTGGCGATTTCCTCGACCTTGCCAATGCGCCCCACCGGGTGCATGGCTGCGGCGAACTCCGCCTTGCGCGGGTCGGCCTGGTAGGCGCGGCGGAACATGTCGGTGTCGATCACGGCCGGGCACACGGCGTTCACGCGGACGCCCTTCTTGGCGTACTCGATGGCCGCCGACTTGGTCAGGCCGATGACCGCATGCTTGCTGGCGCTGTAGATGCTCATCTTCGGCGCCGCCCCAAGCCCCGCCACCGACGCGGCATTGACGATGGCCCCACCGCCTTGGGCCAGCAACAAGGGCAACTGATACTTCATGCACAACCACACGCCCTTCACGTTCACACCCATGATGGCATCGAACTCCGCTTCGCTGCCTTCGGCCAGGCGGTGTTGCTCGATCTCGATCCCGGCGTTGTTGAAGGCGTAGTCCAGCCGGCCGTACGCGGCAATCAGGCGCTCATGCAACTGGCGCACGTCGGCGTCGCGGGTAACGTCGCAGGCAATGAACAGCGCTTCGCCGCCCGCCGCGTGGATCAGCGCCACGGTGGCCTCGCCGCCGACCGGGTCGAGGTCGGCCACCACCACCTTCATGCCCTCGTGGGCGAACGCCAGGGCGGTTGCCCGGCCGATCCCAGCAGCCGCGCCGGTCACCAGGGCTACCTGGCCAGAAAAGGTCATGCTCATCGCGTGCTCCTGTGAGGGTTTGGGTAGGGGTCAGAGCATAGTCAGCCACCACTCGGCCGGGCAGCATCATCACAGCAACGGTTGGGCTACCATGCTTGTCAGTGATTTTAAGCAACCGCCTTCATCAACAAGGTAGATTGAACGCCTTACGCCCTCCACAGCCCACAAGGACCCGCCATGACCCAGACCAACCGCCGCTTCCTGCTTGCCAAACGCCCGGTCGGCGCCGTGCGCCGTGACGACTTCAGCTTCGAGACCGTACCCGCCGAACAACCCGGCGAAGGCCAGATACTGGTGCGCAACCTGTACCTGTCGCTGGACCCGGCCATGCGTGGCTGGATGAACGAAGGCAAGTCCTACATCCCGCCCGTGGCCCTGGGCCAGGTAATGCGTGCGCTGGGCGTCGGTGAGGTGGTTGCCTCCAATCACCCCGGCTACCAGCCCGGCGATTACGTAAGCGGCGCCCTCGGCGTGCAGGACTACTTCACCGGCGAGCCCCAGGGCCTGCACAAGATCGACCCCAAGCTGGCCCCCCTGCCCCGTTACCTGTCAGCGCTGGGCATGACCGGCATGACCGCCTACTTTGCCCTGCTGGACGTCGGCCAACCCAAAGCTGGCGACACCGTGGTCATCTCCGGCGCGGCCGGTGCGGTGGGCAGCATTGTCGGGCAGATTGCCAAGATCAAAGGCTGCCGCGTGGTCGGTATTGCCGGCGGTGCCGAGAAGTGCCAGTACCTGAAGGACGAACTGGGCTTTGACGGCGTGATCGACTACAAGGCCGAAGACGTGCTGGCCGGCCTGAAGCGCGAATGCCCCAAAGGCGTAGACGTGTACTTCGACAACGTGGGCGGCGACATCCTCGATGCCGTGCTGACGCGCATCAACTTCAAGGCACGCATCGTGATTTGCGGCGCGATCAGCCAGTACAACAACAAAGAAGCCGTGAAAGGCCCGGCCAACTACCTGTCGCTGCTGGTGAACCGCGCGCGCATGGAAGGCTTTGTGGTGATGGATTACACCAAGGACTACGGCAAGGCCGCGCAGGAGATTGCCGGCTGGTTGGCCAGCGGGCAGGTGAAGAGCAAAGAGGATGTGGTGGAGGGGCTGGAAACCTTCCCGGAGACCTTGTTGAAGCTGTTCAGCGGGGAGAATTTTGGCAAGCTGGTGTTGAAGGTTTAAACGCCCTGCACGGCACCGATGGCCCGGCACAGCCCGTCGTAGGAGCGGGTTTACCCGCGAATAGGCCGGACCTGCCGGCCAATATCCCCCAGTCATGCACCGTCGCCGCAGCCACCGCATTCGCGGGCAAGCCCGCTCCTACATCCCGTCGTAGGAGCGGGTTCACCCGCGAAAGGGCCGGGCCTGCCGGGCCAGTTTCCACCGGCCGTTCACCGTTGCTGCCGCTACCGTATTCGCGGGTAAACCCGCTCCTACACACGGATCGGGGGTGCAGGCACATCAGGGGTTCGACACAGGCATCGATGGTGGGCCCACATCGGTGGTTCGGCGCAGGCCCCTGCTGGACAACCGCAGGTTAATTACCCGCGGATCTCCGCCACCACCGCTGCCAACGCTTGCGCAGGGTCTGCAGCCTGGCTGATCGGCCGGCCGATCACCAGGTAATCCGAACCGGCATCCAGTGCCTGACGCGGGGTGAGGATACGGCGCTGGTCATCCTGCGCGCTGCCCGCCGGACGAATGCCCGGGGTCACCAGTTGCAGCGAGGGGTGCGCCGCCTTCAGTGCCGGGGCCTCGAGCGCCGAGCACACCAAACCGTCCATCCCCGCTTTTTCCGCCAGCGCCGCCAAACGCAGCACCTGCTCTTGGGGGGCGACATCCAGGCCAATGCCGGCCAGGTCTTCACGCTCCATGCTGGTCAGCACGGTCACGCCAATCAGCAACGGCTGCGGGCCGCTGCGCTTGGCCAGTTCTTCACGGCAGGCGGCCATCATGCGCAGGCCACCGGAGCAATGCACGTTGACCATCCACACGCCCATCTCGGCGGCGGCCTTTACCGCCATGGCGGTAGTGTTGGGAATGTCGTGGAACTTGAGGTCCAGGAACACTTCAAAGCCCTTGTCACACAGGGTTTCGACAATGCCCGAAGCGCTGCTGGTGAACAGCTCCTTGCCAACCTTCACCCGGCACAGCGCAGGGTCAAGCTGGTCAGCCAGCTTCAGGGCGGCCTCACGGGTAGGGAAATCCAGGGCGACGATCAGGGGCGTCTGGCAGGCGGACATGGGCAGGGTCTCTTGGCAAGTCGAAAACGGCGCGCATTGTAAACGAAGTGACGCAGGCTTTGGGGCCCACAGGTCACGGAATTGGCCCAGCAAGGCCTGGCACCTATAATTGAACCAACGGAACGGGCAATTGCTCAAAATTCATGTAACCGTTGCCCACGGCCCGATCTAAGGAGAACGACAATGCCCTGGTATGCCTGGCTGATACTCATCATAGCCCTCGGCTCGATTGTCGGCGGGTTGATGCTGCTGCGCGACACGGCCAAGAAACTGCCGCTTACCGAAGAGCAACTGCGCAAGGTACATGAGCGTAATGCCGAAGCGGATGCCAAGGACGCACAGGACCGCTAAAGGCCGGGCCAGGGCATCACCCCGGCCCCTGCCCGCTTACTCCACCATCACCTTGTCCCGGTTGCGCTCCAGCAACGCATTGCCTATCCCCTTTATCTCCAGCAGCTCATCCACTGAAGCAAACGGCCCATTGGCCTCGCGGTAGGCCACGATAGCCTCCGCCTTGGCCTTGCCAATGCCGTTCAGCTCCTTTTGCAGGGTGAGTGCATCCGCCGTGTTCAAGTCCAGCCTTGGCGCCTGCTGGGCCTGGGCCTGGGCCACCACCGGCACCGGTTCGGGCACAGCCATGGTGCTGGCCGGGGCGGCGCTCAGGGAGAACGACATACTGGCGAACAGCGGCAGCAGCAGGTACGACAGAACGTTATTGCGCATGGTCAACACTCCTTGGGTTGGTCATTTTCCAGCAACCGCTTTCCTTCGGCTGCGCAACCAACCCTAGCGGGTAACCCGGCCGCACAATACCCAATCCCCCCGGCGAATGGTTACCGAATCGGTCAGCAAAACGCTCAACCTCGCCCACCCAGCAACCGTGGCCGTTTACGCCCCGCTCGCCCCGGCCCTGAATGCACAAGGCCCTGGTCCTGTGCCTGTAGCCAAATCCCCGTTTGTCCGATAGCCGCTGCCCACCCATGCCAGGCCATTGTCCTACAACGCCCGCCGAACAAGGCTCGCCCGGTAAACCGCCCTCCCCCAGTCGGTAAGCATCCCCCCGGCAAACTGGCACGCCATTGCCCGCCTGCTAGATTTCTTGAGCAATGGACACCGGCCTGCTTCAAGGACCCGAGCAAGAGGATCACTGCCGTGCCCCTCAAGACCCTGACTGTTTTCGGTACCCGCCCAGAAGCCATCAAGATGGCCCCGCTAGCCCTGCAACTGGCGCAGGACAGCCGCTTCGAAGCCCGCGTGTGCGTCACCGGCCAGCACCGGCAAATGCTCGACCAGGTGCTGGAGCTGTTCGGTATAAGCCCCGATTACGACTTGAACATCATGAAAGCCGGCCAGGACCTGACCGGTGTGACCACTGCCATCTTGCAAGGCATCCGACCTGTGCTGGCCGCGTTCAAGCCCGACGTGGTGCTGGTGCATGGCGACACCGCCACCACCTTTGCCACCAGCCTGGCGGCTTACTACCAGCAAATCCCCATTGCCCATGTAGAGGCCGGCCTGCGCACCAACAACCTGTATTCACCCTGGCCCGAAGAAGGCAACCGGCGCCTGACCGGGGCCCTTGCCGCGCTGCACTTTGCGCCCACCCCCACCTCGCGCGACAACCTGTTGCGCGAAGGCACCGACCCGGCGCACATCTTCACCACCGGCAACACCGTGATCGACGCCTTGCTGGAGGTGGAGCAAAAGCTGCAAAACCCCGCGCTCAAGGCCCGTTTCGCCAGCCAGTTCAGCTACCTGGCAGCCGAACGCCGGCTGTTGCTGGTCACCGGCCACCGGCGCGAGAACTTTGGTGGCGGCTTCGAGCGCATCTGCCAGGCCCTGGTGCAGACTGCGCGGCAATTCCCCGAGTTGAACGTGGTATACCCGGTGCACCTCAACCCCAACGTGCGCGAGCCGGTCAACCGGCTGTTGGCGGATGTGAGCAACATCCACCTTGTCGAACCGCTGGATTACCTGCCGTTCGTTTACCTCATGACCCGGGCCTATGTGATTCTGACCGACTCGGGTGGCATTCAGGAGGAAGCGCCGGCCCTGGGCAAACCGGTGCTGGTGATGCGCGATACAACCGAGCGCCCAGAAGCCGTGGCGGCAGGTACGGTCAAGCTGGTGGGCACCGAAGTGGCATCGATTGTGCGGGCGTTGAGTACCTTGCTGACCGATGAGGCGGCGTATCGCGAAATGAGCTTCGCCCATAACCCTTATGGCGATGGCAAAGCCTGCGCGCGCATACGCGAAGCCCTGGCCACCTGGAACAGCCCCCACCGCTCAATGTAGGAGCGGGTTCACCCGCGAATACGATAGCCGCAGCCCCGCTGCCCCCCAGTAAAAACTGGCCAGCAGCCCCACCCCGACCTGAGCCCACCCCCGCCCGGCGTAGGAGCGGGTTCACCCGCGAATACGGTAGCCGCAGCCCCGCTGCCCCCCAGTAAAAACTGGCCAGCAGCCCCACCCCGCCCTGAACCCATCCCCGCTCGGCGTAGGAGCGGGTTCACCCGCGAATACGGTAGCCGCAGCACCGCTGAACACCCAGTAAAAACTGGCCAGCAGCCCCCCTTCCGCGTGTAAACCCACCCCAACAGCGGTCAACAATCACGGCGAAGAGATTTGCCTTGGGATGCACATTCCGCACGTCAGACTTTCCTGAAACCCTGCCCCACCCCTTCAGCTCGGACAACCAAGCGAACTATCCTACGCGCCAGTCAGAAGCAGCTGAATTGTCGAGGAAATGCCTCAGGGATAACGTCACCGGGTCGCCATGTTGGTGACCGGGTGTGAGAACCCGTTGCGCACTGCTGCTCTACTGTTCAATGGCAGCCATTCGCGGGCAAGCTTCGGCTTGGCCGGTTTCAGTGCATCGGTTTCTCACCCCGCGCAATGGCTGCCACCTTTGTCCGTGAGAAAGATCGAGGTGGTGGGTTCTGTCAACGCACTGGGTTCTCACCATGAAAAACCACAACCAATCCCCCCTCCTCACCGCAGGCATCGAAACCTTCCTCGAAGCCGGCAACCCCACCCTGAACCTGCTCCGCGTCCAACCCGGCGTCCCCATCGATGACGCCTATGAACACGTCTCGGTCCTGCTGGGCTATTGCAAGCACTTGGTACGCGAAGGCGATATGGAAGACGACCACAAGATGCTGGGCGCAGCGGATTACCTGCTGGCCACCGCAAAAGCCCTGATGAACGACATCGAGATTGCGAAGAACAGGCATCCCTGAAGGGTATGACGCGAGACCAGGCGAGGCTATGCCTCGCTTGCAGTCAGATGGAATGGGCAATATCAGGCAAGACCTGCCGAGGGCAGGCCACTGAGCTGAACAAGCCCACACTGTGGGAGCGGGCGTGCCCGCGAACACCGGCACAGCCGGTGCCATCCCCAACAATCCCGCAAAGAATCAGAGCCCCCTTCCAGCCCCACCCCTCAAATCAACGTGCGCGGATAAACACTGATAAACGCCGAAATGGCAATCGCATCCCCATCATCCACCTTCACCCGGGGGCTCTGCCCCGAGCGTTTGATATCCGAAGCAAAATCAGCGGCCTTGAACGCCTGCTCAAGCTCGTCACTGCCGACCCCGCCATAAACGACCACCTGGGTACCGGTATTGTGCTTCTGCAGGGGCAACTGCTTGATCTGAACCTGCACACCCGCCTTGGTCAGCGCAACGGCAATTTCCTTGGCAAAGCGCACAGCCTCCTTGTCATCTTTGTGAATATTCAGCAGCACCACCGGTGCCAGCGTCTTAGCCTTCAGCTCGCCCGCCAATGCCTTGAATGCGTCATGCGCCTGCGGCGTCAGCGTTCTGGGCTTGAGGCTGGCTTCCAGCTTCAACCGCTCGGCCCTCTCGCGCTCCAGTTCGGCCCTGAGCGCGTCGTTCTGCTCAATGAGTTGCTCGATCTCCAGCCTGGCCTGCACGTCCGACTCGTGGACGACAGTAACCCCTTGCGCCCCCCGCGAAACGGGCACGTCGGCATGCTGGTTTTTTACATCCGAGGTCATATGGGCAATGATCATCGCACTGGCGGCGATCAGCGCAGCGATTACCGCAGTGGCAGAGGCTATGGCATGGATAAGGCTGGCTGCGTCTGCTGAAATATCAGGCATAAACAACTTCTTGAAGTTAGGGATGTTCATCGTTTCACGGTCAGGCAGGCGTGCCGGGCAGATGCCACGGTACGGGTATAAGTCAAGCCAGAAGGCTAGCGAGGCCTGGCAGAGTGCCATAATTTTGCGGATTTTGCTGCTAAGACATGGAGTTCGCGGCCAGTGTCGCAGGTTATCCTGCGTTTGATCCCTCCCCTCTGAAGCGGATAACCTGACCTCTGGGCCAGGGCTTCGCACTCAACGCAAGGGCAGAGCAGGGGTGAGTAGGATCGTTCTAACCCCGGAGGCATCTCCTCTCCCTGCTTAGAAGCAAAAATCTTGATTAAAAGCCGCAAGCATGCGGGCCCGCATCACCCGTCCAGCCCCAATCAGCGCTCTTCCAGTTCATGATCACCTGCCGCATTTGCTTGTTGTTTTTTTAGCTCTGCATCAAATAGCTCCTACCGCGCGTGCGGCTTCGGCCGATTGTGAGATGTGCATATACCGCTCCAACGCATCACGAACACGAAAAACATCCCTATTACGGCTGACATACCAATGACCAAGACAGATACGACAAAGGCGTAACCTGAAAACCTTTGAGACTGTCCTTATCTGATTCACTAACTACCAACGACTACAGCGTTGAGCTCGAACGAAATCATCTGCCAAGGTTGCTGGGCACGCTCAAGCCAGAATCGGATGCAGGAGTCGAGGTACATTGTCCAGCATGTGATCGACGAACGGCAGCAAGCCTTCACAGAGATTCGGCCCGCCTCGCTTGACGCTTATGCCCTCTGACGCTTAATCTTCCGCCCCTTAGAACAGGGAAGTATTCGGAAGACTCCGCTCGCAGTCGCAACAGCGCTCCTTTCCTGAAGATGAATTCCGGCGTGCCACAGGCGCGCTGCTTTGCTTTGCGGTTGCCACTTTGAAGCCTCGTTCCCCGCTGCAGATTCAGAAATCGGTCATCTTCGCCCTAGTCCTGCGCGAGGCCCGTGCGCGGGTTGGAAAAAGTCGCCTGGGCGCGCTCTGGATGCTGCTTGAGCCCATCGTTCACCTGCTGGTGTTCTCCCTTCTGTTTGCAATGCTACGTGGCCGCACCCTCTCCGGCGTCGAGTACCCGGTGTTCATCCTGGTCGGCATGGCCCCTTTCCTGCTCTATCGAAATACCGCCCTCCGGCTCATGGATAGCCTGAGGGAAAACCGCTCCTTGTTTGGTTACAAGCAAATCAAGCCACTGGACACCTACCTGGCCCGCGTCATTGTCGAAACCTGCATCGCAGCCACGGTTTACGCCATCCTGGTCTTCGGCTTTGCGTGGTATGGCTTCGACATGTCCATTCACAGCCCTCTTGAGTGGGTTGCGACCCTGCTACTCGGCCTGCTATTTGCCTTTAGCCTGGGCATGCTCCTTGCACTGATAACCCACGCCCTTCCCAGCGTGAAAATCGTCATTCGCATGGCCTTCTTCCCACTCTATTTCATCTCGGGCGTGCTGCTTCCAGCCTCTTACCTGCCGCAGGCAATGATGCCAGTGCTGCTGCTCAACCCGTTCCTGCACATTCTCGAACTGATCCGTGCAGAAGTACTGCCCCATTACACCCCGGTCGACGGTGTATCCGAGACCTACGTCATCAGCTTTACCCTGGTATTGCTGTTCCTGTCGCTGGGCGCCTACCGCGCTCGCAGGATGCACCTGATTTCCACCAAGAACGGTTAAGTACAGGCCAAACGTGTTCGAGCTCAGAAACGTCACCAAGTCGTACCTCACGCCGAATGGCCGCCGATACGTCTTTCGCAACCTGTCGCTGGCAATCCCGCCAGGCAAGAACATTGGCTTGATCGGCCGCAATGGCGCCGGCAAGTCCACGCTCATGCGCCTGCTTGGCGGCGCAGACGTTCCCGACTCCGGCACAATCATTACCGACCGCAGCATTTCATGGCCGGTCGGTTTGACAGGCGGCTTTCAGGGCAGCATGACCGGGCGCGACAATATCAAGTTCGTCTGCCGAGTCTATGGCGCTACGGGCGAAGCCATGCGCGAGAAGATCCGCTACGTGCAGGAATTCGCAGAGATCGGTGACTGGATCGACGAGCCAATCAAGACCTACTCCTCCGGCATGCGCTCTCGCGTAGCGTTTGGTTTGAGCATGGCCTTCGACTTCGACTACTACCTGATCGACGAAGTGATGTCGGTGGGCGATGCACAGTTCAAGCGCAAGTGCGCCGAAGTGTTCAAAGACAAGCTGCAGAAATCCAACGTCGTACTGGTCTCTCACTCCATGCCCGAGATCGAGAAGCTATGCGATGTGGTGCTGCTGGTTCGTAACGGCGGCATCCAGGTGTATGACGACGTTGCCGAAGGCATCAAGGCCTACAACAGCTGATCAACCTACTCCAATTACGCAGCACCGTTCGACTTCAAGGATGCATCCAACTATGAGCAGCACAGGTAACAAGAAGGGCTGGCGCCTGGCGATCGCCATGGTGGTCTTGCCAATGATCCTGGCAAGCGTCTATTACGGCGTATTTGCCATAGACCGCTTCGTCAGCTCCGCCCAAGTGGTGGTACGCCAGGATGGCGGTAATCAGGGCGCTCAGATGCCCGGCCTTGCAACCTTACTGACCAGCGCCAACCCGGCATCGCGAGAAGAAACCCTGTACCTGCGCGAATACATCACGTCGACGGACATGATGCTTCTGCTTGAGGACCGCCTGCACTGGGTGGAGCAGTACGCAGCCCAACGTCGCGACGTATTCTTCTGGCTCAACAAGGACGCAGCTCGCGAAGACCTGCTGAAGTACTACCAGCGTATGGTTTCGGCCCACTACGACGAAACGACCGGCCTGCTGCGCGTCGAAGTCCAGGCGTTCACACCGGAACTGTCCGAGAAAATGCTGCGCGTCATCCTTCAGGCAAGCGAGCACTTCGTCAACGAAGTCAGCCACAGAATTGCCCGCGAGCAAATGAAGTTCGCCCAAGGGGAACTGGAAACCGCGCGCATCAACTACGCCACACGCAAAACCCAGCTTCTGAACTTCCAGAATGAGAACAAGGTACTGGACGGTGGCAACAGCGCACAAAGCCGCGCCACAATCATCGCCGACCTTGAGAGCCAGTACACCAAAGAGCAAGCAGCCCTCACCGAGATGTCGTTCAAGCTGCGCGGTGATGCCCCGCAAATCCGTCAGCAAAAGCAGAAAGTCGAAGCGATCACCCAGCAGTTGGCCAAAGAAAAACGCCTGCTGGTATCGTCCCCTAACGGCTCGCAGCTGAACGTGGTTGCATCGCGCTTCCAGCAACTGACACTGGATGCCGGCATTGCTGAAGAAACGTATAAAGCCTCTGTGGCCGCACTGGACAATGCACGCGTCGAAGCCAGCAAGAAAATTCGCACCCTGGTGACCGTAGTTAGCCCCAACACCCCCCAATTAGCACTGTATCCGGAGCGTTGGTACAACCTGGCAACCATTTTGCTGGGCCTGCTGATGCTTTATGGCATCACCCGATTCATTCTGGCTTCGATCGAGGATCATCGTGATTAAATCCCTTGCTGTCTCTCGCACCTTCAACCTGAAGCTGGCAGCACTCGCCCTGGCAACCCTGGGCCTCGCCGGCTGCAGCGGCACACTGTCCGGCGCTGGGCCGTACAAGGGTGCGATCGAGGCAAAAACCGACGCTTACAACCTGGTCGACATCAACGCCAAAACCATCGCCCCTTACATGCACGAGGCTCAACAGCCCGCATTGGCCACGGTGATTAAACCTGTGTCGCCAGAAGTTCGCCTGATGCAGGGCGACGTGCTCAATGTGCTGATCGCCGATACCGCACCCGAGGGCTCCGCACTGTTTGCCCCGCTTGCTACCGGCGGCACTCAACTGAAGACGCGCATCGATGCTCAAGGCATGCTCTCGCTGCCTTACGTGGGCCGCCAATTTGTTGCAGGCATGACCCTGAACCAGGTTGAAAACCTTATCCGCCGACAACTCAAGGGCATCACCACCGACGTGCAAACCCACGTTGAACTGGTAGGCGACCTGTCGGGCTCGGTACTGGTGGCTGGCGCAGTAAAAACGCCAGGCCGTTTCAGCACTCTGCAAGGGCCACTCACCCTGCTTGACGCCATCAACCAGGCAGGCGGCCCCGTCATGGAACCGCACCTGGTTAACGTCACCGTACGCAATGGCACCCAGGTACAACAGCTTAACTATGAGAACGTGCTGGCCGGCAACAACATGGTGCTGCGCCCTAACTCGGAGGTTGTGGTTGACCGCGCCCGTCAGCGCTTTGTTGCCATGGGCGCCGTCAGCGAGCCAGGCCTGAAAGACCTGCCAAGCCAGAACACCACCTTGCTGGATGCACTGGGTAGCGTCGGCGGCCTGCGCGAGCAGAATGCCAACCCTGAAGGTGTATTCGTGTTCCGCATGAACGAAGGCTCGACTACAAAGCCGACCGTACTTCGCCTGAACATGCGTGATCCTGCTGCAATCTTCTATGCCAAGCAAATTGCCATCAAACCTGACGACACTATTTATGTAACTAATGCTGCAGTGTACGAGTGGCAGAAGATCATTACACCAATTGTCCAGACTATGGTACTGGGACGCGCCGCCGGAGTTAACTAAAAACAATCCCCCGCCACAGCGCGGGGGATTCAATACCCTAGCACCACACCTCATCAAAGACTAAAAACTAGCAGCACTTTACACACATAACCTCCAACAACAACACCATAAGCCTTCCTAGCTTTAGAACCCCCGCACCAAACCAACAATACGGGGATATTCAGGACTGCGCACTAATTATTCAAACCCAAAGAAAATCAGGCCGCAAGCCTTTCAATTCTCGTCGCTATTTTTTCTCTATCCCCCCCATTTTCCAAAGAAGCATCTAGGTACTTTCTCGCCAAATCTATATTACCTTCTGCCGCATAAACATCCGACAACATCATCAAGACGACATGCGAGTTAGGGTTAGACTTTAAGTACGCAATAAAATGCACCTTGGCATATGAGTTCTGATTGTTTAACATCAGCGCCCGACCTAAACGATAGCGCGCACCAATATAATGAGGCGCCGACCCCACGGACATAAGAAGATACTTTAATGCCTCGGCAAACTTCTTTCGCTCCAGCAAACTAGTGCCCATCATATAATTTGAATACTCATGCCTGGCATCCAGGCTAAGTGCGCGCTCGGCTTCCAACTCAACGGTCACCCAATCCTTCTCTCGAAATGCCAAAAATGTCTTGTGCAAAGCCCTAACTAAAGATGGATTATTGACAGATGCCCCGGCCTCAGCAATCTCAGGCAAAGCGACCCCGTCCGCCCAGTCCCTAACAAATTCAACTAAACCATAATGCTCTTTGATAAAGGGAGCACCGCCATGACCAACACCTGTCAATGTCAAGGTTTTCACATTCTCAAGATCACAAACATGGCTGGCCGCAACCAAATCCAACGCATCACACTCACCAGCAATTTGCAGAATTTGGACCGACGAGGACTGTATGAGTGGTCGCAAATCCGAAAAAGCAACGCGAATATCTTTGGGCATACGCTTCTGGCTTCGACTGCCAGTAATTTTTAACCTCGTGTCGTAACCGAAGGCCATAACCTTGGCGCCTAATTCGGTGCCATACAAAACAGCACCATACCCTCCCATGCTTACACCAACAAAGAACACCTCTTCCACCTGTAGATGCTGAACTAAATCTTTCAGGCACCTTACAGTTCCCTCATGACTATCACCGAATCCTGGGATTCCTTGCTGATACCATTCATTACGTCCATTATTCAAAAACAGAAGATGAGAGGACTGAGCATTCCCTACATGCCAAAAATCAAATTTGCCGTCAGTCTTATCTGTACCCGCCAAAAAAACCATTAGCCTTTTTGAGCCCGGACGCTCCACGATCTTGAAATGCCTTCCCTCGACCAGCGATGAATCAAACATAAAACATAAACCTATAACAGATATTTTAAAGAGCAAAATAGGCTAAAAGAGAGACAAAAGCAACAACACTGCACTAGCATAACCCCTACTATTGGCACGCAGCCGAAGAGTTAGCCTCAAACGTGTTCCCGATCGTCACCACCCCATCCGGCTTCGCTCTATCCCGGAAAGGCTCCTCAATGGCACTCGAAACTATTTTACCAAACTTATTTCGCGCAACGTAATTATTATCCCCCTCAACCCTAACAGGAACCCTTACATCACAAAACTCATTTAACTCAATAAAATTATTGTTTGCAAAATCCTTGTAAAAACGACCTTGATCGTCAACTGCAGGATCACCACAACCCCACTTACTTAGGTCACGACTCTGGCGCGACGCAACCCATACACCCACCGGCTGCGAACGAAAAATATTATTAATTATTCTATTATGATCACTGGATTGCCACCGCAACACCGACTTACCCGATTTGAAATTTTCACCACAGTTCTTATAGAGAAAAACCCCACCAGCACCGTTCCCGTAAAAAACATTTCCCTTAATCAAATTATTAGCAGACGAGTCTATGGCCACCCCCTCCCTGCGCCCAGACACTCCATTCTCAATTATTTTATTACCTAAAATGCTAATACCTTTTGAGCCCTGCTCTAAATAAACACCGACCTTATCCGCCCCCCGAACAACTGAATTCTTCAATACCGAGTCAGCAACATAACTATCGAAGTACACCCCTCCTCGACCACCAGCAACGCTGACATTATCAATAACTATATTTTCCGGTGAGACGCTATAATTTTTCTCGATATCCTTCGATAACGACCACTTAGGAATTCCGGAAGTTACATCTATCCCTCGACCAACAAAATTCACAAGGCGACAATTACGAATAACGACATTACTAATTTTTTTTCCACGCCCATTGATCTGAATCCCCGTCTTTAGCGCTCCCCCTCCATCCAAAGTACCCCCCAAACAATCAAGGACGGTATCGCTATCCGAAATAACAATTGACGCGTTATAGACACAATTGGATTCCAGGCGAACATTTCCGGAAAAGCTACTAGGGAGATTGCACTCGACAGCCCCAGCGACCGACGAACCCACCATCATAGATAATGAAATAACCAGAAGGAAATACAGACGCATGAATAACCTACCCATCTACTTGCGTGGCCATAAATTTAGCAGCCCCGCCCCATCAGCGCCAGCACCCCTAAGCAAGCCCCCCTACCTAAGCTCAACTGCGAGGTGCTGAATCCACCCCCACAGCGAACCAAGACAAACCACCAGAACAACAAGCCCAATACCGACAAGTATCCACGCCATGCTTGCCATACGCCCCCATAGAAATCCTGCAACCCTGCAACAAATCAAGTAGCGCATTTCTTTCTACGGAATTAGTGTTACGAAAACGTGTACCCGGACCACTCCTGGGAGTCAACTATTCACACTTATTACCCCGACGTTTTTTTGACGGCAATTTCAGGTCACCACTCCAAAAGTGAGATCAATATGATATCATCACAGAAATGCAACGGGAGGCTTATAGCCAAAAAAACCGGTGAAATACATCTAAAATCTGCGAAAAACCATGAAAAACATCGAATTCCGCACAAGCAAAAAACCTAAGTTATTTCAAGCTCAAGCACAACCAAAAGTAAATCGTCGTAACACTGACAGCTCGATGCAGAGCAAGTGCAAAGCCCATCAATTAATCTTGACAAAAACAACTTACAAAAATTATCATTTCGGGCTGTAGACAACCAGCTAAGTAGGTCATCTACCCTAGTCCACGCGCACCCCATACCATGGAAGACAGTCATGGAAGATAAGCTCATCTCAAAACTCGCTAGCGTATCCAGCGAGGCTGTTCTGCACCCGCCCGTCAGACTTTATGGCGCCGTAACCGTCAACGCGAAAGCTCAAATCGGCAAGTATACCTACATAGGCCGTGACGGTTACGTTGGGCGAGGAGCCATCATTGGTAACTACTGCTCGATTGCACGGAACGCTGAGATCAGCCCGATCAACCATCCGACCGACTACCTCAGCAGTCACCCATTCCAGTACAACACCAACCATTTTGGCGACCACCCTGAATACCGTACGCACTCTCGCGTGAAGGGGCCAAGTGCGAACCCTGCGGTCATTGGTCACGATGTATGGCTAGGTGCCGGCGTGATGATCTGTCAAGGCGTTACAGTCGGTACTGGCGCAGTTGTAGCAGGTGGGGCAGTCGTTACTAAGGACGTTCCGCCGTACGCTATTGTTGCCGGCGTACCAGCAAAAGTCATTAGATATCGCTTTGACGAAGGTACGATTGATAGATTGCTGAACAGCAAGTGGTGGGAGCTTGAACCTAAAGACATGATTGATGTTGACTTCCAAAACATCCCAGACGCTTTAGATAGAATCAGCTCCACCAAGCTTAAGATGGGCCTGGAAAACCGCAATGCACTTGCAGGCGTGATTACCAATGCTGCCAGCGGCACAAGCTCAGGGATTGTATGGTTTACAACTCCCACCGCCTATGCAGATATGACTGCTCTTGAACGCTATACAAGCATTGAAGTTATTAATCACGCACAAGGCCCCGGAGATGACTCTCCAGTAGTTGCGCCTGGTGTATATAAAATCAGCTCAGCGACATTCGACGCCAAGCGCGGCTGGTACCGGTTGACGTTTATGGACGGCACCAACCCTTTTAAAGGAAAAATCTTCAAGAATCGATTTACCTTTAGGCTTGGCACGGACTAAATAAATTCAGCTATACCAGCGATAGTTTACGGCTTCGAGATCGAAGCCGTGCTGTCATTTGAGGGGGCGTATAGTGGTCCAGATTTTTCTTGCTAACTGCCATATATAGCGATCCCCCATATCGCCTTGCATCAAAACCACTAATGATAGGGATAGTTATGAGAACGGTAATCACCTTTGGAACTTTCGACGTGCTACATATCGGCCACGTACGAATTCTTCAACGCGCTCGCGAGCAAGGTGACAGGCTGATAGTTGGCGTATCTTCTGACGCACTTAATTACTCCAAAAAACAGCGCAACCCCGTTTATCCAGAAGCCGAACGTCGCGACATCATCGCTTCGTTGGCTTGCGTTGATCAAGTATTTCTTGAAGAGTCGCTTGAGCTCAAGGGTGAGTACATCAAAGAATTCCGGGCCGACGTCCTTGTAATGGGAAACGACTGGGAAGGTAGATTTGATGAGTTTAAATCGCTCTGTGAAGTTATATACCTCCCCCGCACAGACGGTATCTCCACTACCCAGTTGATCGCAGAGATCAAAAAATATGGATAAACTACCAAGAGTAGGCTTCGTCGGCTGGAACCCTTTTCAGTTTCTTCATATACAGAAGCTAGCCAGCACTTTTCCTGGCGCATGCTTCGTCATTGAAAAGCGCAAAGACTTCATCGAAGAGTTTAGTGAAGAGGTTTTGAAAAACCCTTCCACCCCTATTATGGTGTGGGATCGGGCGAAAATGCCTACTCTTGATGGAGTTTTTGACATTATCGTCTGTCAAACTCCGTTTTCTCGTATTGAGACATTCGAAAAATCAAAAATCGCAATGATTCAGTATGGTTACGCTAAGGAGCCTCATAATTATGGTCCTTGGCGTGCGTTTGCCGATGTCTGCTTAACTTATGGTCCATATGCCGCGGATCGTATTGATTACTTTAGCCCCACCGCCGCAGTTGGCAACCCTCGCTATGATGACTGGCACAAAAATGAATTTCACGAGCGCGCCAAACTGAAACATGGGCATAAGCTTGACGTGAAGAGAAAGACGGTCCTATATCTACCAACCTGGGGTGATCTTTCTAGCGTCGATCAATATCTAGAAGCGATTTACAACTTATCGGAGAACTTTAACGTTCTCACTAAAATGCACCATAACACTCAGTTGTTAGAAGCAGGTCGAAAGGAAAAAATTGCTACCGGAAATATTTGTCATTTCGGCGCTAATGACGATCTCCTGGAGTTACTTTCGATCTCCGACATTGTAATTTCTGATTACAGCGGTGCAATTTTTGATGCAATGTATTGCAAAAAACCAATCGCACTCCTCGAGGCTGACCTAGAGGACCAGATAGGTGGAAAGAAGATTGATGACTATAGCTTGGAGTATTCACGCCGCGATGAACTCGGTCTGCGCATCCAATCTCCAGAACTATTAGAGGCGGGCATCATAGAACTGGCCCGCAACCCAAGTAAATACATAGCCGGATATGAGTCGCTGTGGAGCGAGCTATTTATCCCAACACAGGACTCATTAAGTTTAGCTCACAATGCATTAGTCAAACTTTGGAAAGGTGAATTTGTACCTAGCCAACCTCAAACCTATGTACGAAAAGAGCTTAAAGAATTTTACTCCACAAAGCGACAGCTGGCCATTGCTAAGAAAAAGCAGAGCGCAGGAAAATAATGCTATCTATACAGCGACACTTAATTGTCAAAACAATATTTCTGTTATCGAAATTAGGCGCGCACCGAGCAAGCGTAGCATGTAGTGACAGATTATTGAAGCTCAATGTATCGTTAAGCCAGCTGAAAACAGCGGTAGCTTCAGCTCATGCGCGAAACGATCACGCCATGGTCTTGCGTTTTGCTAGCTACGCCATCGAAAAATTCCCCACAAATTCATTTGGCTATCTTGAGAAAGCTAGGGCACTTAACGTCCAAGGACAAGCAGAAGAGGCAGTCGAGATACTTAAAACGGCTCCATCCTGCGGCCCTATTTCCGAAGCGCTCCGGTCGTACCGACTGACGCCATCTCGAAAACCAAAAAACATAGCTTTTAAACCTAAAGTTCAATTGAGCGAAAAGGATCTAGAGCAGTCACTGCTTATGGCTGGTAATGACGCATCCTGGCTCAATATAATTGCAGAGCAAGCAGACACTGCGATTAAAAGCGATCCCTCCAATGAAAACAACTTTAAAATTCTTACGCGCGCTTATCATCAACTTAACTTAAATGAAAAGCTGATTGAGGCAATTCAATCTTTTCCAGAAAATATTTCGTCACAGCTCAATTATAGAATGATGCTGGCGAAAGCTTACCAAACATCTCGCGATCAGGTAGCGGCATACGAGGTCCTGTTGTCCTCACAGATCGAGCATCCATCAGAACGGATGTTAATGACCCGTATCAGCGATATCTTGCGTGATGACGCACAAACTGCCCGAGCGTACTCCTACCTGTGCGCTAGTCAGGCGTTGTATCCGGCATATGGATCAGTAAAGCGGTTATCATTTGAGATCGACCATGCTCTGTATGATCAAGCCCGGGAGACACTTTTAGGAATTCTGGATTTTCCTCAAGAAGTCCTGATGAAGTTTATGCCGATGATCAACCGAGCAACTCCTTTCTTCGCTGATCTTGCTAATGAATTAAGAACTGCAAGGGGCCAAGCAAGAGTATTACTCTCTGCTGAAAGTGGACGAAAGGGAATAAAGCCTGACGACCAACTAAAGGTTGCCGTGAAGTGCCGTTGGATCAACGAAGCAGAAGAGATTATAAAACGCAACAAGAACGGAAAACAGCCGGTAAGCGCTAGTAACAAAGCATGGCTGGATAACGTAAAAGATCAAATCAGAGCAATTCGTCCACTGGTAGAAATGGCCAACACGAATGAGATCTCTCCACATCTTTACGGCCTAAAGAATGGGGCAATGGTCGATATTAACATTAGCAAAATTGACTTATCCAAAACTGTTGAGATCTTCATACCCACAGTCTTTTTTGCAGCGCCAAATGAGATAAAGCCCAGTTATGCAACTGTGCGTGAATTCCTAGGTAATGTCTATGACTACCTAATGAACAGAACTGATCTGACATTAGTGCCCCGACATCAATGGAACTGGCGAAATTGCGACCCTCGTATCCCAGGCGCGCGGGTTGTCAGCTATCATACGAACGCTCCTTTCAGCACCAACCATTTACATATCCAAGAAGTTCCTCTTGCAGGGCGCTGCAGCATTGATCATCAAGGGTTTGCTGGCTATTCATCGTTAGCCACGATGCATACTCCCATTGTGCAAGCTTCCGATCACTGCTCGGAAGCTCTGCTTTTGAAAAACCAACGTGAACTTTACGAAACATATGTAGAAAATAACATTTCAAAATACTCCCAGACTATTGAGCGCGTACAATTTGAAGGGGACTATGTTTTCGTAGCCTTACAAATTCCTACTGACACTGTCGCAGCACTGGCATATGTGACGGGCGCAGAGCTCGTTCAAACTGTTGCCGACCACTATCTACATAGCGGCGTCAAAGTTCGAGTTAAGCGCCATCCGTATTGCAACAGCATGACAGTTCAAAAGACACTGGACAAACTGGTGAAAGCAGGCGCTATCGAGATTTCCGACGCATCAGTACATGATTTAATTGCGAATGCAAAAACGGTATTTACAGTAAACTCCGGCGTAGGTTTAGAGGCCCTTTTACACCAAAAGCCCGTGGTTGTCACTGGGGACTGTGATTATTCCTATGCAGTTGCAGCACAGCCAAAGTCCATTGATGAATTGAAAGTCACACTTAACCAAAACCTTAAATTTGACAATTATCGAACTCAACAACTTCTGAACTATTATGTAAATAATTACTCCATGAGCAGCAGCAATAGAACTGCAATTCATAATCGCCTTAGAGAGTGGCTCATTTAAGTGAGAAAACTCTAAACATACTTCCCGCAAAAAATTTTGCAACTTCAATTTCTGGCATTCAAGCACATCAAGACAGAGACCCAACAATGATTAAGATTACTTCCACTATCGAGTGCTCCAATTCAAAGCCATTCGTCCTATTCGGTGGCATCAACGTCCTGGAGTCTGAAGAGCTTGCCTTAACTGCTTGCGCTGAGTATGTACGAGTTACTGAAAAACTAGGAATTCCGTACATCTTTAAAGCCAGCTTTGACAAAGCAAATCGTTCGTCGATTCACTCGTATCGCGGCCCAGGCCTTGAAAAAGGCCTCCGTATATTCGAAAAAATTAAATCTGAGTTCAATGTACCGATTATTACTGACGTTCATGAGATATATCAGGCCGCTCCACTTGCTGAGGTAGTTGATGTATTGCAGCTACCGGCATTCTTGGCTCGACAAACAGACTTGGTCACAGCATTGGCGAAAACCGGAAAGCCGGTTAACATTAAGAAACCTCAATTTCTGAGCCCGTCTCAGATGCAAAATATTGTGCATAAGTTCAAGGAAGCAGGGAACGATCAATTGATTCTTTGTGACCGCGGTACCTGCATGGGCTACGATAACCTTGTCGTGGATATGCTCGGGTTCGGCGTCATGAAAAAAACTTGTGATAATCTTCCGATTATTTTTGATGTAACGCACGCACTGCAGAACCGCGACCCATCGGGTGCTGCCTCTGGTGGTCGCCGAGAGCAAATAGTAGACCTTGCGCGAGCTGGCATGGGTGTCGGCCTTGCAGGTTTGTTCTTGGAAGCCCACCCAGATCCTGATCAAGCGAAGTGTGATGGCCCTAGCGCATTACCTCTTGATAAGCTGGAACCATTTCTTGCACAAATCAAATCTTTGGACGATTTGATTAAGTCATTCAAACCATTGATCATTTCTTAAGCCCTTAGGTACAAGGACTGTGTACATGGCCAACCCTGATCCACAGGTTGCTATCATCATTCCAGCCCGATACGGCTCTACACGCCTTCCTGGCAAGCCGCTCGCCGATATCGCAGGCAAACCAATGGTGCAGCATGTGTACGAGCGCGCGCTAGAAGTCGCTAATGTACAAAAAGTGGTGATTGCTACCGATGATGAGCGCGTTGCTGAAGCTGTTCGTGGCTTTGGCGGACAGTATGTAATGACCTCATCAGAGCATCCATCCGGTACTGATCGACTTACAGAAGTGATGAAGGAAGTCGACGCAGATATATACGTTAACCTCCAAGGTGACGAGCCACTAGTACGACCATTAGATATTGAGAAATTAGTAAATGGCATGCTAGTCGCACGCGATGTTCAGATCGGAACACTATGCCACCCAATTGATGCAAGTGAGGCACGCAACCCAAACACTGTAAAGGTCATTTTGGCGAATAACGGTAACGCACTGTATTTCAGTCGTTCACCTATTCCCTATGCTCGCGACAGTGAGGCAGCCGAATACCTTAAACATGTTGGCGTTTACGCCTACAGACGCAACGTACTGGCGGAATATTCCAGTTTACCTCAGCCAAAGATCGAGCATGCTGAAAAGCTGGAGCAGTTACGCCTGATGGCCGCGGGCTACTGCATTCGCGCATTCATAGTTGATCCTACTGGACCTGGCGTAGATACTCCCGAGTGCCTTGAGCAAGTCAAGGCAATAATGGAAGGTAAAACACCAGAACCTTTACCGACACTTGCAGATATTCGCTTAGTAATAACAGATGTGGACGGGGTATTAACGGATGGTGGCATCTATTACGATGCAACCGGAGAATGTCTCAAACGCTTCCATGTACGTGATGGCATGGGCATGAGATTACTAGAAGAAAACGGTATTAGAGTTGCCGTTTTGTCAGGGCGCGACTCTGAAACCCTTCGAAAGCGAGTAAGTGACCTCGGAGTAACTCTCTTTCAATTCGGTGTTAAGGATAAATTAGCAGCTTGTCAGCAATTGATTGCTGCAGCGGGCGTGACTCGCTTTCAAACAGCGTGTATAGGTGACGACTGTATAGATCTACCCGCATTTATGGCGTGCGCAACTTCCTTCGCCGTAGCAGATGCGCCTACTTATGTGAAAGCAGCAGCCACTCAAATCCTTTCTAAGGAAGGCGGTAGCGGAGCGTTTCGTGAGGTAGCTGACGCAATTCTCGTGGCGCAAGGAAAAGATGCAGTACTCGGTAGCGCTAACGCATATGCCAAAGTCATGTCAAAAATGGCTCAGTAACTGTTAAGCCCTATACTGTTAGCCGCGATATATTCTCCTTAAGAACAATGCTACACACAAGTGACTGGTGCATAAAGAACCAGTCACTTGGCATTCGCAAAAACGAACATCAAACTAACAAAAACATCCACGACTACCTCACCCCATCACTTCTAAAAACAGATCTACATCATACAATTATAATTACATCAAAAAAGCACAACTTCCCAAACATTTCTCACACACCTGAAAAGCCAACAGTCTAAACCGCAGTTTTTCAGCAATTCATTTGACGCCCCTTGCATCCCCACTCAGGAACTCAATCTGAATTCGATAGCTCCAGCCGGAACAACCCCTTCATATACAAAATCACCTTGACCCAATTTAATTGTTACACGGTTATTCTCATCAACTCCGCAACAACGCATATCATAAACACCAGCCTCAATAGAGCAAGATTTATTTTTGCACTTTTTCGTCCTGTCGACTCTAAGTATTTCCACTGCCCGATATCCATCAATATCATCGATCGACAAGGAAGCCAATATAATACCACCACCAATGCTTGAGTATTCATTGCGCATTTTTTTCGAGCGCTTAACTTGATTTACAACCCACTCGGGAGATATTAGATCACGAACCAAATCAAGCCATTTCTCAGCAATTATAGGTGACGAATAGTCTCGAGCAGTCAGCAAGCTTCCCTTAGACACCCTAGAAAATAGCTCATCATTACTAGCCAAAAGCAGTATTTTCTCAGCCATCTCCACCTCATTATTTACCAAATAGCCATTTGCGTCGTTTTTCACTATCTCCACTGGGCCGTAATTTGAAGCAAGCGAAATAACCGGACAGCCGAACGACATCGACTCCAGAATGCTAAGCCCAAAACCTTCAGATACGGATGCTGAAAGAGAGCATCTTGCCTCTGCAAAAATGGCAGAAACAGAACTTGAGTAACCTCTCAGGAATACATTATTTGAAACACCATTTATTTCTATAAGCTTTTTTAGTTCTTTTTCACGAGAACCATGCCCCCATATATCAAGATGAAGATCACCGCACACATCTAAGGCCAAACGAAATGCCCGGATTATCATGCCAATATTTTTTACAGCCTCCAACCGTGATACAACAACGAATCGCTTCGAGGTACGCGCCTCCGCGGCTGCCGGCACCAAACTTACAAAGTTAGAAATAACTCTAACATCCGTCAGCTCGATGAACTGCCTTTTGATATCAACCAATTGTGCCTTTGTCAAAAGCACTAACGAGTCAGCATAGCGAGCACACTCTAAAACCCTTCCACTTAAAGCGGCAACCGGACTTCCATATGTGAACGGATTAGAGAAATGATTGCCATGCAAGGTTAAAACCTTTCGAGCATTGGGCGCGGAAATCTTAGAAACAACCCCACACTTAGCTTGAGCATCTGCAATTAGCACACAAAACTCAGCAAAGCTCGAGACCTCATTTAACCAATAAACATAAGCCTCATCTCGCGTATTAAAGCTCACCAGCATACGCCCCTTAATATCAAGCTGCAAGTTTACAGCTTGACCATCCACCCCAATTAATTCACGAGCAAATATGCGCCCCTTACAATCAAAATACTCTGATAAGCGAAGACCTGTTAAGCCTATATATCTTGACCTCTTGAAAACAACACATCTTCTAGGGTGAACATACAACTCAGCAAACTCACCGGCCTTATCCTCATCACTAGAGATTAGCGCATAGTAGGAAAAGAAGTTAATAACCCCCACTGAGTGAAAGAGCCTTCCATCCTCACGAAGCTGCCTAACAGACTCGGGCAGCAATGGATCATAGTCAAGCGTTGCAATGAGGGAATGAAGCTCGCTCTCAGCCAGAATTTTTGCCCGAGACATAGCAACGCGGGTTACCCCCCCTGACTGAGCTGAAAGCTTATTTAAAACGGACAGCACCTGCACTTTGTGAGTACACTTCGAATAATCTTCAGACATTAGCTTCACCCATAACTGATTTAGCTAACTTTTATTATCGTCAAATTTGCACTCATTGAACAGTAGCTAAGTAAATCACCCCTGATTTCGTAGACACCTCCAAGCCTCACAATGACGCGCAAATAGGAGGCGCCATGAGTCCTCAGTATTACCCAAATAA